>JAHIOW010000034.1 GCA_018895075.1 Candidatus Omnitrophota bacterium
GGCAGAAGATTATCCGGCAGGATATTTAGGCCCCGGGCATCGGGAATATCTCTCTGGAAAAATCCAAGAGGGTTACCACGTAGAAAAGTTCACCAAGAATGACCGGCGGCAAAAAGAGCGTGTAGATAAAAGAAACCAGGTAGAGGAAATCCTCGTCTCTTCTTACCAAGCCACCCCCCAATCCAGCAATGGAATCTCAGATGTAGCAATCCTAGAGAAAGATAATTCCCAAAAACTAAACGCAGAGATTGCCCTTCGCCGCCAGCAACGTGAGAAAGGCGCTGCGGCAGGAGGTGAATTCACTTATATTCCCTACTCCGATGGGAAAAAAGTATATTTTAAGGATGGCCTTCCCGCTAGGATTGAAAATGAAAAGATCCCTGATGAGTTCGGCAATCTCAATATTAAAAATACCTATAATATGAAATATAACGGTAAGCGCTTACTTACCAGCTATGAGGCCGATGTGCAGGATAATCTCGGTAATATCAGTCACTTATCCTGGTACGGAGCAAGCTACACTGCGGATTCAGTATATTATGGAGGAAAGGATACCACGGCTAATAAAAATCTGGGTGAATATTGGCTCAAAGAGACAGACTCTGCTGGCAATGTTAAGCTCACCCATTGGAATGCCTTAAGTTATGCCGGAAAACTCCTGAGCGCCTTTTCACAAACCATTGAAGATAGTATCTACGGCAATCTCTCATTTACCCGCACTAATATAACCTATGCCGGGGGTGACCCTGACCAAGCCAGTTCTTACCATGAAGAAGGAATCGGCACTGATGGTTTAACTTATAGCTTAGATAGAACCAGTATTACCTATAATGGCAAGGACCAACTTACCGGCTACCGCGAAGAAAAATCTACCCTTTACCCTGCCCCAGAAGACAACCCTACTCTCCAACCTGAAAACAGGACAGTAAAGACAATTGTTGATGCCAAATTTGAATATATTAATGGGGGCCAACAAGTGGGACCAGATATAGAAGAACCTGAACCAGATAAACTCCTTAAGTCAATTATCACTGCTACAACCGAAAACCCGGATGGCTCCTTCAGAACCGAAACCACTACCACCACCTATGATTATAATGCGCAACTAACCAAGGCCTCAGGGAATAGCCTGTTTTTTGGTCAGGAGGCAAGCTGGTTTGAATATACAGACTTAGAAGGACACACCTTAAGCCGCGGTGAAGATAAAGACGGCAAGGTTACTTATTCCTATGTGGACCCGGATACCTTAGAAACGGTAATTGTTCCCGAAGAAGAAGTAACTGCTACTTTAAAGGATGGGAATAAATATAGTGGGACATCAAAGATTCAATACGAAGTTCCCTATGGCAAACCAATGATGAAGCAGGTAAATTCTGTAGTTTCTTATTATCATCCGGAAAGCCTTGACCTTTTACGCACCGAAGAATCTACTCTCACTTATAATAATGGTTTGGTAAATAATTTGCCAAGAGTTCTTAGTACCCAAGAACATACCGAGATTACCTATCCTATGACTGACCCTAAAGGTAACCCGCAAATAGGAATCAAGGATATTACCACCACCTATATTTATGCCGAAAATGGGAATCTTTTAGATGCCCAAGGATTAGGCACTGGCTTGGGCTATGAGCTCACTGATGATGGCTGGATGGGATACACCAGTGAGATTAATATAGATTACGAGGTGATTCTGGGTGAGGCAAAGCAAAAACATTCTGAAGAAAGAAAGGATTACAAATAGCAAAAGGAGGTAGAAAATGTTTACAAAACACTTAAACAAAAAACAAAAAAATCTAAATGGAAAGGAGGTGAAAAAGATGAAAAGGTTAATTGCACTTAGTTTAATAGTGGGGCTAGCTTTCTGTACATTAGCTCTGCCTTGTGCTCAAGCTGATGATCCATCGCCATGGCGAAAAGTTATTACTTGGATTGACTATGTCTGGAACGGAGCAGCTAAACTCCTAAGTCAAGTTATGTACTCTACTGCCACAGGTTATACCGACTTAGGAGGAGACGCATACGAGTATACCATCAACTCCAAGGTTACCTTTGATGTAATCAATGGTGTAGCCTACGATAAGACAAGCCACTCTGAAGAAACCCGTACAACAGGCGATGGCAAGGAGACTATAATTACCACTGATATTACTTACGAAAGAGATGCAACTGGTCGTCTCCTGGATGCAACTGGTACCCGTACAATTAAAGGTTGGACAGCAGAGGTAGATGAGAATGATGATGGCACAATAGACGAGGGCGAAGGAAGGAAGTATTATGAGGAAACCAGCGCATTAGAGTTTGAGATTATCAATGGAGCAGCGGAAGTGGTCAAAGAAACAACCACTCGTAAGACCTATGACACCGAGACGAAAGCCAATCTTATCTCTGAAACTACGAGTACGACCACCCGAACTTACCAAATCATCAATGGTGTAACTAAGCTGGTGGATGTGGAAACTACAGGAAAGACAACATTCTATAATGATGGAACATACGATGACACTAATTATCCTTATACTGAGTTTACCACAACAACCCACTATGCGTATGATGCTAAAGGTAATATCCTGCCTATGAGTGAAGTAGAAAAGAAACCATACGATGTTGATGAAGATGGTACTATAGAAGAAGGGGAATACGCTCTCTTCGACAGTGATGGCAACCTGATAACCGATACCAATGATGATGGTTCAGTTGTGGATGAAGCACTTGCCCTGATGAGTGGTTCCTATACTGTGACCTATAGCAGTGGAATTAGAAAAGGTGCCGCAGGTGAATGGGTAGTATTTGTACAAACAGAGTTAACACCTTTCAAGGTAGAAAACGGAATGGCTATTCCATTGTGGACATACACAGAATATTCTAACAACAATCTTATACCTGATGCTGCTGTAGATGTTTTACCTGATCCCATTGTGCAGGGAACAGTGGTAGCTATACACAAGGTTGAATCTGAAGCTAATAATGTGGGTACCAAAAACACTGCCACTTGGGTAATCATCAGAGATGCCCAAGGCAGGCTCTGGGCATATCGTTACTTCAATGGTCTATCCGACATTGGCAGTATAAGTGTTGGTGATAAGGTGGAGGCGCAAGGAAATACTATGGCAGGAGAGGCGAATATGGTTGAGGCAACTGTGGCGCTCAAAAAGTTATAAGACCGTAAATGGAAAAGTAGAGGGTGGAGGGAAAATTCGATATTCTTCTTCCGCCTTTTACTTACTATTTTTACTTACTATTTTTATTGACAAATCTCTTCTGGGATGTAAAATAAAAAATGATGGGAGGATTGAACTTTAAATTTTAAATATTTAAGGGGTAGAAATGAAAAAATTGCTTTTAGTTTCACAACTATTCTTTATTGCTTTCCTTATCCCTTGTTTATCTCTTGCCCAAGAGTCGCAAGGAGAAATCTTCCCCTTGATAACTGTTGAAGGAAGAATTATCTCCAAACAAGGTCGGATAACGCTCATTACTGCTGAAGGTAAAGGCTATCTTATTAAGAAAGCTGAAGGTGCAGAAGAGGTATTTAATAAAGTTAGAGAATATCTCAATAAGGATTTTGATATAACCTTAAGCGGCATAGAAACCGGAGAGACAAAAGGATTTGTGTTTACAGATTACCAGACCAATCAGGCGCGGGTAGAGGAATATAGAGTTATAGAGGTGCTTTTTATAAATGAGATTAAAGAGGGTAGTAAAGTTAGCAAAATAGATATAAGCAAGCCTAAGGCAGTAGAATACCCTCCTTTAGATTTAACCGCCCATTCCCTTAAAAAGATAAGCGGCAAAATCAGCAAATGTAATTTTAAGGGCGTTATTCCTACTATAGAATTAGAAGGAAAACCGGATTTTGCCATTATGATTCCTGCTGGTGTAGAGGCAATAAAGGTGGTAGGAGAAAATCTTATGGCCTTTAAACCTAAGGATGTCCTTAAAGAAGGGATAAAGGTAGAAATATGGTATGAGGAAAAGGGATATATAAGGAATGCGCGCATAATTACGATTCAAGAAAAAGATATAGCAAATCAATAGAAATAAAAAACAAGATAGATGTAGGGGGTAATTAAGCACTCAAGAAAAGTGCATTACCACTGCGGATGTAAAGCCAAAGGATTTTGTGTCTTGACACATTTGATGAAATGTGGTATATTTTATAGCAGGGGTGAGAAATATGACAGAAGGCGCAAGAGCACGAGAGAGATTAAGTATCGATGTATTTCCCGAAGAGCATAGACGAATAAAGGCCTATGCGGCTCTTCATGGCGAGACAATCCGGGAATATATCATTGAAAGTATACGGGAACGTTTAGGCCGGGAGGCTGAAGAGAAAGAATTATCAGCTCTGACTATGCATTTAGATCGAGATCCTGTCTTAAGGAAACTATGGAATAATAAAAAGGACACTGCCTATGACAAAATATAAACGGCAAGATGTAGTTCTGGTTGATTTCGGCTTTTCCGAAGAAACGGGATCCAAAAAGAGACCTGCCCTGGTAATAAGCAGCGATAATTATCATAAGAGCCGCCGAGAAGTAGTCGTTTTGGCCATCACAAGCAATATAAGAAGGGTATTATTTGGTGACACCAAAATAGATAGGTGGAAAGAAGCAGGACTATTGTATCCATCTTTGATTACAGGAATTATTCGAACAATAAAAGATAATATGATAATTCGCAAGTTAGGGACTCTTTCTCAGCAAGACTTTCAGAAGGTGCAAGAGACTCTTAGAAAAGTGACAGAATTCTAATGAAAGAATAGCGATTGTCATAATTATATGCTATAATTAATTAAAGTAAGGGATGCTGAAATATCGGCATGCCGAAGTATCGCTTCAAAGGAACTGGCAATAAAATATATCAAGCAGGGGGTAACCAGGCATCTGTATAGATGCGAGGGTATCCCTTTTTTTATTGAACGCAGGTATTTTGGAAAGTAGCAAGTAGCGAGATGGATGGACAATGCAAATATCTAAACTCTCAGTAAATCGGCCGGTTACCACTATCATGATTTTTACTGCCATTGTGCTTTTGGGCCTTATCTCCTGGGGTAAACTCCCCCAGGAGCTCTTCCCTTCTATTACCTATCCCCAGATTACTGTAGTGACCTCCTATCAGAATGCCGCCCCTGAAGAGATTGAAAGCCTGATTACCAAGATTATTGAAGAGGCCGTGGGCACAGTCAACAACGTCAAGAGAATCAACTCTATCTCCAAGGAGGGCCTCTCCCTGGTAATGGTGGAATTCAACTGGGGGGTGAATATGGATTTTGCGGCCCTAAATGTGCGCGAGAAGATTGACCTGATAAAGGAAAGGCTCCCGCGCGAATCCCAGGAGCCGATTGTAATGAAATACAACCCCTTTGACCTGCCGATTATGAACCTGGCAGTGACCGGGCCAATGCCTCCTTTAGAATTGCGAGATATTTGTAGAAAACATATCAAAGACAGCATTGAAAAAGTAGAGGGCGTGGCTTCCGCCACTATCAGCGGTGGACAGGAGCGGGAGATCCTCGTTGAGATTGAACAGCCGCGTCTGCGCGCCTCACAGATTTCCATTGTCTCAGTAGTAGATAGTATCAAGGCCACAAATATTAATTACCCGGCAGGGACCATAAAAGAGAGTTTCTACGAATACCTAATCCGCACTATGGGTGAATATCAAAAGGTGGAAGAGATACAAGAAACTCCTACCGCCTTAGACCTCCCGGAAGAGGAGGCCAAAACCCCAAAGGAAAGGGAGGAAAAAGAAAAACAGGCACGGCGCCTGGTCTATCTTAAAGATATCGCCAAGGTAAAAGATACGGTAAAAGAAAAAACGAGTATCTCCCGTTATAATGCCGAGGATAGCGTATCTCTGGTAATCAGGAAACAATCGGAGACCAATACCCTTAACGTAGTAAAAGGAGTAAAAAAAGAAATTCAGAAACTGCTGGAGGAAAAATTACCTGCGGGCCTTAACATCCGGGTAACCTATGACCAATCGCAGTTCATCCAGGAGGCGATTGCCAATGTGCGCAATGCCGCTATAGTGGGAGCGCTGCTGGCATTCCTGGTGCTCTTCTTTTTCTTAAGGGATTTTAGGTCTTCATCTGTAATCACTACCTCCATACCTATCTCAATTATGGCCACCTTTTGTCTGATGTATTTCAGTAAGATAAATCTTAATATGATGTCTTTAGGAGGCCTGGCTTTAGGGATCGGGATGTTGGTAGACAACTCCGTTGTGGTCATTGAAAATATCTTCCGCCACCGCCAGGCACAGAAACCTCATAAACAGGCCTGTATTGAGGGCACGCAGGAGATGGTGGGGCCAATCTTCGGCTCAACCTTAACTACGGTAGCAGTATTTCTACCTTTTGCCTTTGTGGTGGGGATCGCCGGCCAAATCTTCAAGCAACTTTCTTTAACCATCACCTTCTCATTGATTACCTCTATAATCGTAGCCCTCTCTTTGGTTCCGGTAATAATCTCTCTGGGCAGCCAACGTAGATTGCGCCCAGTAGCCCAGCCTCTATCCCCAAAACCCAAGCTCCCGCACTCTGCCTTTGGAACCTTTATCAAAAATATGCTTAATAGAAAAGGGCTGGTCTTAGCTTGTGTGCTTATCCTGTTTCTGGTAAGCCTGAAGATCCTCTTAAATACTGAACGGCAATTCTTACCAAGGGTTGACCAGCGGCAATTTATTATCAAGGTAGAGCTACCACCAGGGGCGCGCTTGGAAGTAACTGACGGGGTAGTAAAAAATATCACCCGTTTATTATTGGGGTTGGGGGAAACCAAGGATGTCACCGTAAACATCGGCTCCAGTGAAGAAAGGACCTCTGCAGAAGAAACTGCCCTGCAAACCTTAGGTAGCCATCAGGCGCAGATAATGGTGAATCTTAAAAAGAAATCCAAGAAACTTAATATAACCCGCTCCACAGAAGAGGTTATTCATTATCTTAAGACCAACCTAGAAAGACAGGACTTAGAAGGTGCCCAAATAGAATATATCGCCCAGGAGACTTCTTTTGGCGCTGCCCTGGAGCAAGGGGCGCCTATTGCCATTGAGATTAAGGGACCGGACCTGAACAGATTACAGGAAATCTCTTCCGTTATACAAACCAACCTAAAAAGGATTACCGGGATTTACGGAATAAAAAGTAGTATGCCCTCTCCCAGCCCGGAGACAAAACTACATATCCTCAAGGATAAGGCCTCACTCTACGGGCTCTCTGTGCGCGATATTGCGGTTACCGCACAGGTTGCCCTTAAGGGTTATGTGGCCAGTAAATTTAAAGAAAAGGCAGGGCAGGAAGATGTGGATATACGGGTGCGCCTGAGGCCCCAGGATATAAGTGACTTAAGGAATTTAAGAAGGCTGCTTATTCATTCTCCCTTAGGGATGGATATTCCTTTATCCCAGGTGGCGTATCTGACCAAAGGCAGGGGGCCTACAGAGATAAAACGCATTGACCAGCAGAGAAGCATCATCGTTACTGCAAATATATACAAACGCAATTTCAACCAGATAATTACCGAGATAAATAAACTGATAGACCCCCTGAGCTCTAAAATCTCCAAAGACTATACTATTGCCCTGGCAGGGGAACAGCAGAGGATGAAGGAATCATTTAATAGCCTGGCCTTTGCCCTGGTCTTGGCCTTTATCTTGGTTTATATGATTATGGCCGGAGAATTTGAATCCCTCTGGCAGCCCTTCCTGATTATATTTACCGTCCCTCTTTCGCTGATTGGGGTCGCCTTTGCTCTCTCTATCACCCACACCCCTTTAAGTATAGTGGCTTATTTAGGTATCATTATGTTAGGTGGGATTGCCGTAAATAATGGGATTGTCTTGATTGATTTTATTAATAACCTAAGAAAACAGGGGTACCCTGCCTACGAGGCAGTGGTAGAGGCAAGCAAGACTCGCTTGCGCCCCATATTAATGACCTCACTTACCACTATATTAGGTCTGCTGCCTTTGGCATTAAGCATAGGTGAAGGCGCAGAACTACGCGCGCCCCTGGCGCTGACAGTAATGGGGGGATTAATCTCGTCTACCTTCTTGACCCTGGTATTTATCCCGGCCTTATATCTCTTTGTGGCAGAACGTCTAGAAGTACAAATTTCTCCTGTCTTGACTACCACACAACCCGAACCTGCAGTTGAATCTATATCTCCGCCGGAGTTAACCTTGCCTCTCAAACCTAAAACAACCCCTCCCCCTCCTGTAATACCCCCGCTAACACCCCCGCCAAAAAAACTCCCTAAATTAAATCTGCGCCAGATGGAAATCTTAGAAAAACTTAAGGTATTAAAGAAAATCACCCGTAAGGAGTATGCTAAAGAGTTTAATATATCCACGCCCACTGCCGCGCGTGACTTAAAACAACTGGTAAATAAAAAGTTGCTTAGGGCCCAAGGCCCCCTTGGCCCAGGAAGATGGTACGAACTAGTCTAAAATGAGTTTACCTAAATTATCTGTAAAAAGACCAATAGCCGTATCCATGTTTTTTATTGGCATAATCCTGATCGGCGCAATTACCTTCCGGCTTCTGCCGATGGAGATGATGCCCAACATCAGCTTCGGCAACATCACTATCAATATTGATGTGCGCGGCGGAATCCCTGCCTCAGAAGTAGAAAAGCGCATTAGTAAGCCAGTGGAAGAGGCAGTGGGGACAGTAACCCATCTGAAAAATATCCTTTCTATCTCCAAAGAAGGTAACGCCACGATTATCCTTGATTTTGAGCCGGGGACAAATATGGATTTTGCGGCTCTGGAGGTGCGTGAGAAATTTAACCGCATCAGAAACAAACTCCCTCCAGAAATTGAAAAGCCAGTAATCGCCAAATATGAATACATGGATGTGCCCATTATGATCTTGGCAGTAACTAGCGAAATTCGCACCCCCGAAGAACTGCGTAAAATCGTTGATGAAAAAATAAAAGACCGCGTCCAAAGGATTGAGGGTGTTGCCCGCGCAGAGGTAGCTGGCGGGAGAGAGGGTAAAATACTTATTGAAGTGGACCTGCATAAACTTCAGGCCTACAGCCTCTCTATAAACCGGGTAGTAGATATTATTAACGTTAACAATTCCAATCTATTGGCGGGCGAGATAAAAAGGGCCAAAGATAAATTCTTGGTCAGAACCATCGGTGAATTCCAGAATTTTGCCGATATTGAAAACCTAGCCATTGCCGCCACTAAAGAGGGTTCGGTGGTGCGATTAAAAGATATCGCTAAGGTCAAGGATTCTTATTTGGAGCCCACTGCCTTTGCGCGCCTAAATTCTCAGCCCGTAGTCTCCATCTATGTACAAAAGGAATCCATCGCCAATACCGTAAAGATATCCCAGCTCATAAATAAAGAACTAAAAGATTTAAAACAGATTCTCGATGAGGATATAAGGATTAACCCTACCTTTAATCAGGCCGAGGCCATCCAACAGGCAGTCAACCAGGTCAAAATCTCCTTATGTTATGGGGCAATCCTGGCCACCTTAATCCTCCTTGTCTTCTTAAAGAATGTCCGTTTGGTTTTTATCATTGCCTCGGGTATCCCTTTATCGGTGCTGCTGACCTTCTCTTTGATGTTCTTTAGTAAACTTACCTTAAATGTCATGACCTTAAGTGGCCTGGCATTAGGCGTAGGGATGCTCGTCGATAACGCCATTGTCGTCTTGGATAATATATTTAAGAAAAGGAAAGAACTAAAACTAATCAATCCTGAAGATAAATTAATAGCGAGTGAATCCGCAATAATAGGTGCGGATGAAATGCTTTTGGCCATTGTTGCCTCAACCCTTACCACTATCATTGTATTCCTACCCTTTGTCTTCATTAATCCCGAGATTAGGATGCTCTACAGTGGCATTGCCCTGACTATCACCTTTGCACTGCTGGCCTCCCTCTTAGCGGCACTAACCCTGGTACCCATGCTGGCAGCAAGAATGAAACTCAAAAAAGCAGAACCGGCCATAGACAATAGGCCGGTTGTCCCCTCCCCAGACAAGGTCCAGAGCCTACAAGCCCTATATAAAAAGGTAATCTCTGGCTGCTTTTCTCTGCGTTATCTAATTATTGTCCTGGCCCTGGTTGCCTTTATGTTTGCATTACAGGCATCCCGGAAACTAGAAAAAGAGTTTATTGGTATAGCCCAACAGAATAAATTCACAGTATTTATTGAAATGCCCACGGGAACCAGATTAGAGGTATCAGATAAAGTCGTATCTAAAGTAGAACAAATCGTCTGTGGGTTCCCTGAAGTAAAGACCGCCACCGCCAAGATTGAACCTTGGTCAAGTAAGATTTATGTAGAGTTATTTCCTTTAAATAAAAGAAAAAAATCTACTGGCCAGATTATTAACCAACTGCGGCCTTTAACGGAGAATCTTGACCCGGCATTCATCTATTATGAAGAACCCGAGGAAGTGGGCACAAAAGAGATACTTATTGAATTATACGGATATGATTACGAAATCTTAAAAAGCCTGGCCATACAAACCGCACAGAGAATTCAAACTATCCCTAACTTTACGGATACCAAGATCAGGATGCGCGAAGGCAGGCCAGAGATGCGTCTGGGCATTGATAAAAGACAGGCGGCAATGTTTGGGTTAACCGTCGAGGATATTGCTTTGACCTTACATACACATATGCGCGGACTGGTGGCTACGCGTTACCGCGGCAGGGATGAACCTCTGGTGCGCCTGAGAAAAGAATCCTCTGTCGCCAGCATGCAACCCTCTTCTTGGGAAGAACAAAAAATTATCAAGCAGCAATCTCAAGAAATCCGCCAGATAAATCCCTCCCTCTCTACATCAGAGGCAAAAGAGACAGAGACCATTGCGCGTCTAGAAGAGCAATTTCGCAGGACCTTTGATGACCTGCGCAGAATCAGTTTGGCTACACCTGAAGGGGAACAGATATACCTATCTCAGATTGCCAATTTTAAATTTGACTTAGGCCCCAGTGAAATCTGGCGAAAGAATAAGTCCCGTATGGTCCAGGTAAGTGCCAATACCGGAGGGATTGCCTTAGGGACTGCCGCAGGAAGAGTAAAAGAGGTGTTGTTTGATTTTAAATTCCCCAAAGATTATTTTTGGCAAATTGGGGGTAATTATGATAAAATGATACGCAACCAGAAGGAACTTAGTTTTATCATCATCTTGAGTTTAATCCTGGTCTATATGGTCATGGCCAGTCTCTTCGAGTCTTTTAGTCAACCCTTTATTATTTTAACTACCGTACCCCTGGCGCTCATGGGGGCAGTAATTGCCCTGCGTCTGACGCATAAACCAGTAGGTATGGGGGTCTTAATCGGGGCCATTCTATTAGGAGGCATTGTGGTGAATAATGCCATTGTTCTGATTGACCGGATTAATTTCTTAAAACGTAAAAGTCCCTCGGATTACAGTACAGCAGGCGGCATGCGCAGCGTGGTAATTAATGCCTCCTTTGATCGACTCAGGCCCATTGTGATGACCTCCCTTACTACAATACTGGGGCTTATGCCTATGGCCTTAGATAAAAGCGAATCTTCCAATCTCTGGTCGCCACTGGCAATTACAGTAATTGGCGGGATGACCGTCTCCACCTTTTTAACCTTATTCCTCATCCCCTGTGTTTATATCATATTCAGAGATTTAAGATTAATCAGAAATTAACACTGTTAGGGGCCTGTCCCTAAGAAGGAGGAAATATGGCATTAAAGAAAACACATCTGTTAATCTCGGCATTTGTCGTCTTTTGGATATTCTTTATTGGCTGGGGGATGTTCAAAACTACATTTCAACTCACCCGAGAAAAACCTCCCATCCTAGATCTGGATGATAAAGACGCTCAGCAAGAAATCTATCCCCAACAAATAAAGATTGATGAAGCTGCAACCGGTGCCCCTGGCATTGAGGCTGAAACCCCTCCTATCTTGGTAAGGACATTCAAGGTAAAACCTACAGAGTTCCGGGATGTCTTGCCGGTAATGGGGACGGTCAAAGGCAAGACCGAAATCGAACTTAGATTCGAAATTAACGGGGTGATAAAAACTATTTATTTTCGTGAAGGCGAAAAGGTAAAAAAGGGCTCCCTTATTGCCTGCTTAGACCCTCTGGATGCGCAGCTTAAACTCGATTATACCAAAAATAAATTTAGTTCTACCCAGGCAGCATACAACGCCTCGAAAAAAAAATTAGAAGTGCATAGAAAACTTTTTGAGGCAGGGGCAATTATAAAATCCAAGTTGGAAGAAATGGAATTAGAATCTGAAAGCGCAAAATTTCAATTAGAAACCGTAAAATGCGAAATGGAATTAGCGGCAAATGAATTAAAGAAGACTTCTCTTTATGCCACTAAGGACGGCTTAATGGGTCCGCGCGAGGCAGAAGAAGGTGAATTCACCACCCCACAGGATAAGATTGGGTCGCTTCTTGAAACCAGCGAAGTATTTATAGAGGTAGGAATAGTGGAAAGGGATATCAACAAAATAAAATTAGCCCAAAAGGCAAGGGTATATGTAGATGCCTATCCCGATATCGCCTTTGAAGGGGTCATAGATAATATATTTCCTATTGTAGAAGGAAAAAGCAGGACTCTTACTGCCAAGATCAAGGTTGCTAATCCAGATGGGCTCTTATTTCCGGGGATGTTCAGCCGGGCAGAGATATTTATCTGCCAATTAAAAGATGCGCTCATTATTCCCACTACTTCTCTGATTCGCGCCAGCACAGGAGTAACCTTGGTACCGGTCATACCTACTCAATCCATAGAGAAAACCGAAGCAGGGACAGAAATTGGTTTTCTCCAACTGCGCAGGGTAGACTTAGGCTATCTTACTAACGACTACGCCCAGGTCACCAAGGGATTAAATGCGGATGATCTGGTAATAATTGAGGCTCAAGGGGAATTAAAGGACAATGCCAAGGTTAAGATTATAGGGGTAGAGGAATTGAGTTTCTAAAACAATAGCGCTAACGGGATTTGAACCCGTGTCTTTAGCTTGAGAAGCTAATGTCCTAGGCCAGGCTAGACGATAGCGCCATATTGATAATTAACTTGCATTTATTTTAAGTTAATAATCCGTTGAAGTCAATAAATTTATAGTTCTAAAAGGGACAGGCGTAAGATTAGCTTGGTACCTGGTGCGAATTTTGTTGAATTCTTATCTAAATGGTGTATATTATTTTTAAATGGATATAAGCGTAGGCCTAAGCACAGAGAAAGATCCGGTTTCAGCAGCAATAGAAGCAACGAAACTGGCGAGTATAAAGATACACGAGGAAAAGATTAGCCTGGCTATTGTCTTTAGTTCTATAGATCTTTCCTACCCCAAGTTATTAAAAACAATCACTATATCCTTAGAAAGGCCTGTACCTATAGTAGGGTGTAGCGGGGCAGCAATTATCTCTAATCAAGGCGTATTTAAGCATGGGGTGGTAGTCATGCTTTTGAGTTTCAGCAAGGATGTATATTTTAAGAGTGCCTGTGTAAAAAACATAAAGACAAAAACAGCCTTGAAGGCGGGAATAGAACTGGGAGACAGTCTGCTATATGGATTCAAAAATGCCCATCGGCTTTTAAGCCTGATCTTCTCCGATGGATTAATCGATGAAGGCTCAAATCTTATTGCTGGCCTGCAGGGAAGGTTAGGCAAAAGTTTTCCTTTAGTAGGCGCCTCTGCGGCAGATGATATGCGTTTTCTAAAAACTTACCTGTATTTTAACCAAGAGTTACTCAAAGATAGCGCCATAGGAATACTCTGGGGCGGCAAATTAAATTTTGGCTTAGGGATTAAACACGGATGGAAACCATTAGGTAAACCCCGCACTGTAACTAAATCCCGAGGTAATATTGTATATGAGATAGACGGCGCTGCGGCAATAAAAATCTATGAGGAATACTTAAATCGTAATCCTGCTGAATTAAAGAAAGATCTAAGACGTATCTCCGTATTATACCCTATAGGAATATACATTCCCGGTGAAGAGGAATATCTATTAAGAAATATTCTCTCAATGGAAGACAACGGGTCTCTACGCTGCCAAGGTAATGTCAATGAAGGCAGTTCTGTGAGGTTAATGATCGGCACCAGGGAATCCTGCCTGAACGCGACCCGAGCGGCAGTAAATGAGGCAAAAAAGAGATTGCTGGATGCAAATATAGGGTTTAAAAAAAGGCAGGGAATGAAAAATTTTGTGCTGGTCCTAGAATCGGCTTCAAGGTATATCTTATTAAGGAGAGAAATAAACAAGGAATTAGAAATCATTAAAAAGGGCCTGGGTGAAGATACGCCGATAATAGGGCTATGTACCTATGGAGAGCAGGCGCCGTTAAGAGCAATCAGTTACCAGGGCCAGGCCTATTTTCATAATCAGACTATCGCCATTTTAACTATCGGGGGATAATCTATACAATGTACAATCTAGCGTATCTGGTGAGTATTTTTGGGGTGATAGGCCTATTCATCATCTTCTTTCTTGCCTGGATGCTTATCCGTAAAATAGATAAAATGAAAAAGCTCCAGATGACAGTAAATAAATTAAAAAAAGCTCTGGAAGAAATGGATGAACAAGCCAAACTAATCGTGCGCACCGATATGGAATTAAATAAAATCCAGGAAGAACTGGATAAGAAGATAATCGGCCTTTATGCCCTGCAGAAGATATCACGGGCAATCAGCACCACCCTGCAAGAAAATCAAATATTTAAGAGGATAGAGGTTGATTACCTCCAGGACCTGGGGTTTGAGAAGGCCTGTGGATTCCTCTGGAGCGATAAAGAAAACAAGTTCATCCCTCATTTAAATGTTGGATACCTGATAGATGAGATTGAAATGATAAGTTCTCAGATAGATTTAGATAAAAAGTTATATCTAAATTTAATAAAAAGCGAAAAGACCATATCCTCGATTTCTAAACTACCGGGGGCAGGGCTTGGAGATAAAATCAACCATATCTTTATGGTCAAATTTTTTGTCATCTCCCCTATATTGCCCAGGGAAGGAAACCAGGGCTTTTTCTTTGTAGGAACAGAGAATACGGACGTAGTCCTGACTGAGGGAGATGAAGAATTAATCACTATCCTCAGTAACCAGATCGGGCAGGTCCTAGAAAATGCCCGTTTATTCGAAAAAACCTGGTTAGCCCATAATGAATTAGAAGAAAAGGTTGAAGAGAGAACCCGTCAGGTAACCATGGCTTTAGAAGAAGTGAAAAATGTAAGCAAGCGCAAAAGCGATTTTATCTCCAGCGTCTCGCATGAATTAAGGACTCCTCTTACCTCTATTAAGGGTTATGCTGCTATACTTCTGGAAGAAAAACTCGGCTCACTGCCCCAGGCAGTAAAAGAGCGGCTGGCGAAAATCAACCGTCACAGCGATGAACTTGTGCAGATGGTAAACGGCCTCTTAGATATTGCGCGCATCGAATCAGGCAAGATGACCATGAAGATAGAGGAACGGGACTTAAAGGATATTATTGACTCTGCCTCTGATCTAATCCTGATACAATGTAAAAATAAAGATATCAAATTGGCCTCGGATATACAAAAAGACTTGCCCCGGGTATTGGCAGACCGCATCCAGGCAGAACGCATCTTTATCAATCTCTTGGGTAACGCCGTTAAGTTCACGCCTGAGAAAGGCCAGATAACCATAAGGGCCCGGAAAAAAGATGACGCCGTGCAAGTAGATATTCAAGATACAGGCGTCGGCATACCACCCGATGCGCTTCCCAGGATATTTGATGAGTTCTATCGCGTGGATAATCCTATTAATGAACAGGTAAAAGGCACCGGCTTAGGGTTATCCCTGGTAAGGCATATTATTGAAGCCCACAAAGGCAAAATCTGGGTTGACAGTAAACCGGGCAAAGGAAGCACCTTTAGTTTTACTCTACCGGTAGAATAAACAGGAGAATCTATGGTGAAACCGCGAATATTGCTTGTTGATGATGACCCTGACATATTAGATGTTTTAGAGATCAGTCTTTCAGAGGAAAATTATGAAATATTAAAGGCCAATGATGGCGAAGAGGCATTGCGGATTATCAATTCCCAACCCCTGGATCTGGTACTATTGGATTATGCCATGCCTAAAATGAACGGGCGCCAGGTGTGCCTGGAGGTCAAAAAAAATATCCTCTTACAGCACCTGCCTGTTATCATGGTCACAGGAAAGGGCGAAGTCAGCGATAGGATTGACGGTATTGACGCCGGTGCAGATGATTATATAGTCAAACCTTTTGAGCCTAAAGAATTGCTGGCGCGCATCCGCATGATCTTAAGGCGCACGGAAAGAGACCTGGATGCTAATCCCCTGACCCGCCTGCCCGGCAATGTCTCGATATTGAGCGAACTCTCACGGCGCATTGACAGTAAATCTTTATTTGCTGTCTGCTATATAGACCTGGATAAATTTAAGTCCTACAACGATAAATATGGATTTGAACATGGAGACGAAGTAATCTGTGAGACTGCCCGTATATTAATACAAGCGAAAAAAAAGGCGGGCAATCCAGATGATTTCATCGGGCATATCGGCGGAGATGATTTTGTAATTGTCACTATACCCAATACTGCAGATAACATCTGTAAGCAGGTAATCGCTGATTTTGACAAGATAGTACCTTCATTTTATAATGAAAAAGATAGAAAAACTGGCTCTATCGTCGCCCTTGACCGCCAAGGCAAAGAACAAAAGATACCCCTGCTCTCTGTATCTATCGGGGTAGTTACCAACGAATTTAGAAACATAGAGCATGTTGCCCAGATAGGTGAGTTTGGCGCAGAACTAAAGGCATATGCCAAAAGCCTGGAGGGAAGTAACTACGTAAAAGATAAACGTAAATAATCCGTAACCCGGAAATAAACCAAGGACGGTTCTGGAAAACAACCCAGGACCGTCCCTAATTTTTGGTGCGCGGGAAGGGATTTGAACCCTTATAGATTTAAAGGCTTTTTCTAGAATTCAGAAATGATTCAAATATCCTCTTTTTACGTTCTAAATAAAGATCACAATTTGTATTATACATAAATCTATAAAGTGCCAAACTATCTGTTATCGCATATTTTAATTCATAAGCTTCTCTCCTAAGTTGTAAATAGCCTTTAGTTAGACCTATATTCTCATGTAATACACGACGTAATCCTTTTATAAATTCGCCGCTGCCTGACGAAAATGTGCTCCTTATCTGCCATGTGTGTCTCCAGCGAGGTTCCTTCCAAATAAATACGCTTCCATCTCCATCAAAACAGCCCCGAACAAAATCCGACACATATTGTTTAGGTACATTGGGAAATATTGTAGTTCTCGTTTTTCGAGGAGTTAATCCTAATTTTAATAAATCTTTGAATAAGACTCTATTTCTAATTTGTAAATGATATGCTCTGGCTTTCTTACCTATCTTATGCATTGCTTGCATTGTACGCTTAACGTCTTCTAATAATTCTTTATCTTTACTTGTTATATTGATGCCATGGTATCCATTTTTATGCTCCACCAAGCATCCGTCTGTTGTAATCAATCCCAAAATATACGCCATATTTCGTGACCATCTTTTAAAAAAATCTTCACAGACTTTAAGTTTCATTCTATATGTTAATTCAAAATGCGCGGGGAGAGACTTGAACTCTCATGGGTTGCCCCACTACCCCCTCAAAGTAGCGTGTCTGCCAATTCCACCACCCGCGCAGAATCTTGGCTGCCCCCCGTGGATTCGAACCACGACAACCAGATCCAGAATCTGGCGTCCTACCATTAGACGAGAGGGCAATAATCTTATAAAATCAGGTATTTTCAACCTCAATAATACTACTCTGGATAAGATATGTCAATTTTAAATTTAGGACAATATAATAAAGGGGGTTTTACGATATAAGTGGGGATAGCGAAAGAATAACGAAGGATTAGAAGTGGTTATATATTGCTATACTCGTAATCGCCCTGTAGGCACTCTTTACAGATGTGGATGGGTAGGTCGTTTTGGTCTATTGTTTTATTTTGGTTTTCGGCGTCGCCTATTTTCAGGATAGAAAGAATCTGAGCATATGCGCTATAAGACAAAACTATTAACTCATTCCCTGTCTTTATCTGACCACATATTGCACATCCCATAAGATTCTCCTCTCTTTTAATGCTTCTTTATTTCCTGTGCCGTATCTGGTTATCTAGATACTTAACCGGATAGGGCTTGATCCATAATCCTTAACAGATCCTCTACCACTACGGGCTTGGCGATTACATAGCGCTTGCCAGTTTTAAGGCCCTCTGCTTCCTCATCCTTTCTAATGACTCCGGTTAAAAATACTATGGGGATATTGGCAGTGGAAGAATCCTTGGAAAGGATCGAGGCAACTTCTCCTCCGTCTATATCCGGAAGAACGACGTCCAAGATAATCAAACTGGGCTGTTGTTTTTTGGCTAAACCTACTGCTTCCTGGCCTGTGCTGGTAGAGATAACCTCGTAATTAGCGCGTTCTAAAATCTTAGTAAGGAGCACTAGCGTCTCCTTTTCATCATCTACCACTAATATCTTCTTAGAACGCTTTAGCCCAAACATAATTTATAAGGTATCACTGACTATCATATTTGTCAAGAGCATTTAACATGGCGTACTACTATTTTTTGACCCATTTCATTAATCTTGCTTTTGTGCGCTCCTTACCCAGATAATATATTACCTCAAATAACCCCGGTCCAATGGTCTTGCCGGTAAGAGCGACCCGGATAGGATGGATAAGTGTCCGCGCCTGGATATTCAACTCTTGCACCAACTCCCTGAAACTAGCTTCAATAGCGGCAACATCAAACTTATCTAAGCCCTCCAACCTCCCAACAAAAAGCCTAAATTCTTCTGACAGGTCTCTAGACAAAAAATCCTTCTGGGCCTGAGAATCTATCCGGATATCCTCTACAAAAAAGAAATCCGCCCAATCTGCGAAATCCTCTAAAGTAGAAAGACGACTTTGAAATAACTTTACTAAACAAACAATATAATGTCTATCAAAATTATCCTGGCCGATGTACCCCTTTTCCTTGAGCAAGGGAATCAAAAGGTCAGCCAATTTTTGCGCATCTATTTTTTTTAGATACTGGTTGTTCATCCAGGCCAGTTTCTTCATATCAAAGGTTGCGGCTGTTTTATTCACGTCTTTGATATCAAATAATTTAATTGCCTCCTGGATATCTATCACTTCGCGGTTATCACCCGGAGACCAACTAAGCAGCAATAAATAATTTGCTAGGGCCTCTGGCAGATAACCCATTTTACGATAATCTGAAATGCTGGTTGCGCCTGTGCGTTTAGAGAGCCTGCCGCCTTCCTGGCCTAATATCAAAGGCAGGTGGGCAAATTCCGGAACAGCAAAACCCAATGCCTGGTACAAAAGAACTTGTTTGGGGGTGTTGGAGATGTGGTCGTCCCCCCTGATAACATGGGTAATTTCCATCA
The DNA here is from genome assembly GCA_018895075.1 of Candidatus Omnitrophota bacterium. GTDB lineage: Bacteria > Omnitrophota > Gorgyraeia > Gygaellales > Profunditerraquicolaceae > JAHIOW01. The sequence goes on from JAHIOW010000034.1 coordinate 19,433, forward strand.
AGGCATCATCAACTACACAGGCAAAATTATATGTAGGCGTGGCGTCGGATTTAATCAATACCTGGTCCTTAATGACCTCTGTATCAAACTTAATCTCGCCGCGGATCAAATCATTTATAGTGATGCTTTGCGGCCTAACTTTATAGATAATAGCCTCGCCTCCAGATACCCCTTTCTCTGTATAGGCCTTGCCTTCTTTTAACAATCGCTCGGCATGCTCTTGATAAATGCCGAATCTCTGGCTCTGATAATAAACCTCATCCCATACAAACCCCAGCCACCCTAGGCTATCCAGAATCTCATCAATATATTCTTGTTTAGAACGTTGCTTATCTGTGTCTTCTATCCTTAAAATAAACTTACCCCTCTTTGCCTGAGCATAAAACCAGTTAAAGAGGGCAGTCCTGCTGCCGCCTATATGTAAATACCCAGTGGGGGATGGGGCAAAGCGCACTCTGATCATTGTACCAGTTTTATCCCTTCCTTTAATGCTTCATGGTTAATCTGAACCAGCCCTTTTTTGTCTTCTCCGGCAAGGTCTTCAATGGCCCCAAGAACGGTTTTTATGGCCACGACTTTGCTTTTGGTTATATAGCAGCCTAAAGCCACTATATTTGCCGTTTTAATGTTGCCTAATTTTATTGCTGTCTCAGTAAAAGGGCGCCTTAGGAGATGGCTGCTTTCCGGGGCATCTATTTTGGCTAAAGAACTGTTTACGATCAAAAGGCCATTATTTTTTAACCTGCCTTTAAATTTTTCTAACGACGGATGATTCATAATGATTAAGGTATCGGCCTCGTCGATATAAGGTGAGCCTATTTCTGCCTCGGATATGATAACCATACAATAGGCTGTGCCACCGCGCACTTCTGCGCCGTAACAAGGCAACCAGGTAATATGTTTATTTTCTTTAAGTGCCGCCTCTGCCAAGACTCGGCCCACAAGCATTATGCCCTGACCGCCTGCGCCTGCTATAATAATCTTTTCAACCATATCCTATTTAATCCTGCCCAGGGGGAATTCTTTTATCATCGCCTCTCTAATCCAATCCAGTGCCTTGCTAGGAGACATCTGCCAATATGTGGGACAAGGTGACAATATCTCAACTAATGAGAATCCCTCATTATTAATTTGATTTTTAAAGGCCTCTTTTATGGCCCTCTTTGCCTTCACCACTTCCTGAGGCGAGTGAAGAGAAACCCGCTCAATATATTTTACTGCTGGTAACTGCGCCAAGAGTTCAGAAATCTTCAAAGGGTAACCCTGAAGCCTTGCCTCTCTTCCTTTGGGCGTAGTGGCTGTCCTCTGCCCCAACAAGGTGGTGGGCGCCATCTGGCCGCCAGTCATACCATACACTGCGTTATTGATAAATACCACGGTCAGGTTTTCGCCGCGGTTAGCGGTATGTATAGTTTCATTGGTGCCGATAGCAGCTAAATCCCCATCTCCCTGGTAGGTAAATACGATATTCTGCGGCCTTACCTGTTTTATCCCCGTTGCTACTGCCAGGGCCCTGCCATGCGCTGCCTCAGAACAATCAAAATCCCAGTAATCATAGGCAAGCACTGCGCACCCCACTGGCGCAATGGCTACTGTCCGCTCTCGAATATCCAGCTCATCAACCACCTCAGCTATAAGCCTATGCGCTATACCATGGCCGCAACCTGCGCAGTAATGCGTAGATACATTCCTCAATGATTTAGGATGACCATAAATTTTTCTTAAAACCATTGTTTTATGTTTAATGTACTATGTTTAATATTTTAACATTAAACTTTAAACATTAAACTTTTAACTTTCTTAATAATCTCTTCTTCAGTCGGGATACTCCCCCCTGCCCGGCCTAAAAATTCAACTTTCCTGCTGCCATTCACTGTTAATCTGACATCCTCTAACATCTGTCCATAGGACATCTCCGTCACTAGATAACTCTTCACTGCAGAATGCCTACTTTTAAATGCCTCATCAGGAAATGGCCATAGGGTTATGGGGCGGATCAATCCCGCTTTTTTACCTTTACTTCTTAATTTCACTACTACACTCTTGGCAATACGCGCCATAGTACCGTAAGCTACTAATATAATTTTTGCATCATCTAAAAACATCCCTTCAAAACGCTGCTCTTTGTTTTTAATAAGGTTATATTTCTTTTGTAAAACTAGATTCAATCTCTCTAGGGCTCCCTCCTTAAGATAAAGGGATCTTATTATATTTGGCGCTCTATCTTCACAACCGGTTAATGCCCATTTTTTAGTTTTCTGTTTTCTGTTTTCTGTTTTCAGATTGTTTTTGTCTGACAACTGAACCGGTTCCATCATCTGTCCCAGCATGCCGTCGCTCAAAATAATTACCGGGTTACGGTATCTATCTGCTAAATCAAAGGCAACATACATTAGATCATATGCCTCTTGGGCAGAAGAAGGCGCCAAAACTATAGAATGGTAATCGCCGTGGCCTCCGCTGCGGGTGGCCTGAAAATAATCGGATTGGGCAGGGGAAATATTGCCCAGGCCCGGCCCTCCCCGCATCACATTGATAATGACTGCTGGTAATTCTGCGCCAGCGATATATGAAATTCCTTCCTGTTTCAGGCTCATGCCTGGGCTTGATGAAGAGGTCATTGCCCTGGCGCCTGCTGCCGCAGCGCCAAACACCATATTTATCGCCGCTAACTCTGACTCTGCCTGAATAAATATCCTGCCTGCCTCAGGCATCTGTTTTGCCATATAAGCAATCAGTTCATTCTGGGGGGTAATAGGATAGCCGGCATAGAAAAAGCAACCCGCCTGTATAGCCCCTTCACCCATGGCTACATTACCACTCATTAGAATTTTCTTAGACATTACGTTTGTTTTATGTTTAATGTACTATGTTTAATATTTTAACATTAAACTTTAAACATTAAACTTTTGACTATTTTTATACACTTCAATACAGCAATCAGGACAAATTATGGCGCACATCGCACAACCTAAACATTCACCCTGCTCCTTAAATTTTACTGGCTCTACGCCGCGCCTGTTTAATCTTTTATCAATACCAATCAAACCCTTCGGGCAAAAACTAATACAGAATAAGCAACCTTTGCATCTTTCTCTATCAATATTTATCTTAGCCATTTATTGATCTGATTGCTTGCCTAATCTGCCCGGCGAGGCCATCTTTGGTTAATCCATATTTCTCTAACAAAATATCCCTTCTGCCGTGGGGTATAAATTCAGTAGGTAAACCAATGTTTATCACCGTAGCTTCTATTGCCTCTCTCACTGCGCTACCAAATCCTCCTGACAAAATACCCTCTTCCACTGTAAAAATAAACCGGAATGTTGCGCCTATCTTGCGAAATAAATCGATATCCATGGGCTTGATAAACCTACTATTTATGACCGTAGCCTGGATGCCTTCTTTTGCTAAAATCTCTGCAGCCAGAAGGCTGGGTGAGACCATACTGCCGAGGGCAATAAGCGCTATATCTTTACCTTCCCTTAATACTTCTGCTTTGGCTAACTTAATCTCAGTACAAGGTAATGGGATAATTGGTAATTTATCTTTAGGGTATCTAAAAGATACCGGCCTATCTAAATTTATGGCAAATTCCAGCATCGCCTCTAATTCTGCTTTGTCTTTAGGCGCCATCATTACCAGATTAGGAATATTCCTTAAGAAAGCGATATCAAAAATCCCCTGGTGTGTGGGGCCATCTGCTCCTACTATGCCTGCGCGGTCAATAGCCAAGACTACCCCTAGATTCTGAAGAGCAACCTCCTCAATAATCTGGTCGTAGGCCCTTTGTAAAAAAGAAGAATATATAGCCACTACAGGCCTTAAGCCTTCTTTGGCTAATCCACTGGCAAAGCAAACTGCATGAGCCTCGGCAATACCCACATCAAAAAATCTCTCTGGATACAAACCCCGGAATTTATCCAGGCCTGTGCCTTCAGCCATCGCAGCGGTTATGGCCACGATCTTTTTGTTGCTGGAAGCTAATTCTGCTAATTTCTCACTAAAGGCCTGGGTGTACGTCACGGGGGAGGTAGTTTGTTTTTCGGATAACGCCTTGCCGGTCTTGATATCAAAAGGGCTTGCGCTATGAAATCTCACCGGCTCATCTTCTGCAGGAGAATAACCTTTGCCTTTTTTAGTAACCACATGCAGCAATATTGGCCCTTTGATATTCAGGAGATTTTTTAATGTCGGGATGAGGAGATTTAGGTTGTGCCCATCCAAAGGCCCAAAATAACGGAAACCTAACTCCTCAAATAAAATGCCAGGAATAAATAACCCCTTTAATCCCTCCTCAAATTTATTGGCTATTTTCATGAGGCGGCTTCCTTTGGGGATACGCGATTTCACTAAACTCTCCAGGGAGTTTCTAAAACGATTATATATCGGTAACGAGATAATTTTATTCAGATACGTGCTTAAGGCCCCCACGTTTGGAGCAATAGATAATTCATTGGTATTCAAGATAACCAGAATATCCTTTTTTAGATGTCCGGCGTTGTTCAGGCCTTCAAAACACAACCCACCGCTTAAAGAACCATCACCGATTACTGCTACGACTTTAAAATATTGCTCATGTTCCGAACAGTCCCGGGCACAGGCAAGCCCCAGGGCCAAAGACACTGCTGTAGAGCTATGTCCGGTGGTAAATTTATCGTATACGGATTCATCTTTGGAAGGGAAACCGCTTATCCCCTGGTATTGACGCAGGCTTGCAAAATCTTTATTTCTGCCGGTTAAGATCTTATGGGCATAGGCCTGATGCCCGACATCAAAGATTATCCTATCCCGCGCCAGATCCAGGCAGTAATGTAAGGCAATAATCAATTCTACCGCCCCTAAGCTCGAGGCAAGATGCCCGCCAGTATGCGAGACTACCTCGATTATCCTCCCCCTGATCTCTTCTGCCAGTTGCGGGAGTTGTTCTAATCTCAAGGCCTTTAAATCTTCCGGAGTAGTGATTGATTCCAATAACATTAGTTTCCTTGTGCTCCTTGAGATTCGCTGTCATCAAATTTTTCCAAAGAGTATTTACCGTCTTTCTTTATTAGCAGTTCTACTTTACGCCGGGCCGCATTTAACATTGCAGAGCACTCTTGAGCCAATTTGATGCCTTCCTCGTATTTCTTTAGTGATTCCCCCAGCGTCAATTTACCACCGGTTAACTCTTCGACGATCTTTTGCAAACGCTTGATGTCTTCTTCAAAACTCTGCTTTTCTCTCATCTTTTATTACCTCCTGAACCGCACTTAAAAAAGCTCCTTTTCCCAGAAAAGTCTTTACCAAATCCCCTGTTTTAAGTTTAGCAACGTCTTTAATGATCGCCTGTTCAGGCATGAGCAGGCTCAAACTATAGCCTCGGGATAATATCGCTAAAGGGCTTAAGGCCTCTAATTTCTCGATCAATGCCCTGGTTTGCTCCTGGGTTATATTTAAATAATGTCGCACATTAGAATGTAATACAGTAGCCAATTCGTCGATAAACTGTTCTTTCTCTATGAGGCGATCCAGGGGGCTCTTGAGCATATGCCGCAAGGTTATAAGTTGATTATGTAAATAGTAAATAATTTCAGAGAATGAAGACGCAAGATTCTGTCTATGGCTGTCTAAGTCTGCTAATAACGCATTCTTCTTATCCACAATAATCTTGGCAGCAGCTGAGGGAGTCTCTACGAATACATCAGCCACTAAGTCTGAGAGAGTGACATTGATTTGATGGCCTACGGCTGAAATTGTGGGAATACCTGAATTGTATATTGCCCTGGCTACCACTTCTTCGTTAAATGACCAGAGGTCCTCAGTGCTTCCGCCGCCGCGAGAGACGATAATTACATCTACTTGCTGGAATTGATTAAACTCATTAACGCCCAGGGCAATCTCTTGGGCAGCTGACTCGCCTTGCACCCGCACCGGCCGAATTACTACATCCGCGCAACTGGCGCCCTTCTTAAGTATCTGCAGTATATCCCTAATGGCAGCTGAGCTACTAGAGGTAACCACGCCAACGCGAAATGGCATAAGGGGCAATGGTTTCTTGGCTGCAGGATCAAAAAGACCTTCTTTAAATAACCTATTTTTTAATTGCTCAAAGGCCAGTTGTCGTGCGCCAATACCCTCGGGTTCCATCTTTTCTACGATAATTTGATATTGGCCGCGCGGGCCGTAAACTGTAATACTGCCAAAACAGATTAACTTTAGCCCGTTTTCGATCTTAAATTTTATGCCTTTATTTGCCCGGCTAAACATCACTGCGGTTAATACCGCTGCTTCGTCTTTTAGGGTAAAATAAAAATGGCCAGAGGCGGCAGGCCTAAAATTAGAAACCTCTCCTTCTACCCAAACCTCGCCAAGCGTATTTTCAAGGACTAATTTTATATCCTGGGTAAGCTCAGAGACAGTATATATATGCCGTGGTTGCTTCCTCATGCTGGTTTGCGTATTAAAAAGATCATTTATCTGTTTAGGCACAACTAAGATTCTCCCTTACTTAATCAGGATGACCGGTTATATTTTGGTTTGGTTCTGTGCTCGGGCTTACTGTCGCAGGGGGGCTTTCAGGCTCCTTGGGCTTCTTCTTTAAAATAATCATATTCACCGAATAAGGTTCTAACTTTAATATCTCTTGATAAGGGCCCGAAGCGCTTACTTCTTTCTCCTCAATAGGCATAAATTGACAGTTAAGGTTACAGGATGAATCTATGGCGTATCTTTGGTATGAATAATCTCCTTTGAGGTTTTTGATATTTATCTTTATGTTGCGGTTGGTAGAACCGGAGTTCTGGGCTCTATCATTTAACTCCTGAACCTTTTTTAATAGTGTTTTCACCTTATGGCTGGTGCGTAAAGTAGAAATATCTAACTGGCGAGCCATAATTTCTGTGAGTCTGTCAGATTTAATCAGGCCTAGGAGAGCCCTTCTTTCCCTATCATTCAGGCTGGCTATATTTCTGGATATATAATTTCTGGCTATCTCCGGGTCTATATAATTATAAATAAGCATAGTAATGTAATCCTTGTCTTTCGTGGCTACCATACCTACAAATTCATCATTTTGTTTGGGCAAGACAAACATATTATTTCCAAGATTACCCAGCATTCTAAAAACATTGTATATAGACTTGGAGCCGCCTTTATACTGAGAAGACTCTGCGTCATGCCAGAAGATACCCACATTCCTTACTACGCCCTCTTTATTATTCTGGAAGTCTTCTAGGCAGAAGTAGAGCTGATAAGTAAGCCCTGCCTCATACATATGCCTAAGCCGCGCGGGGATGTAACTTGCACAGATATGAGACTTATCATATCGTTCTGACAACACATTGGCTTGTCTGTCGTAATTCCATTCATCCACAATTAAAGGAATATTGCTGTCAAAACGAAAATAAGAAAGCCAATCCCGGATCAGCCCTACAGCCGCATTATTATATATAGTAGTTTCTTTTTCTGTCCGGGGATCAGTGGAATAGGCATGCCAGGTAATGAAATCCAAGGGAAGTTTGTAATGGGCGCAAAATTTGATTAGTTCGTATATTAGGCTTCTTTCAGGCGTAACTATGGTATTGCCGTCGAGATTCTGGAACCACCAACTTACTCCGGGTCCACCAACAGGTATATATATCTTTGTCTCTGCCTTTAATTCCTCTATGGCCTGGGCAACTGCCTGGTATAAATTAAGATATTCCTGTTTTCTGCCTAAAAAGAAATCATCTAAATCAGGGGCGCTCCAAACCTCATACCAGATATTATATCTTTTATTACAACTTAAGTTTCTAATGTGGCTCTTTATTAATTCCTTGAATGCCACAAGATCAACAGGTACGCTTTTCTTATCTAAAACCTTACCCAGGCCTGCAGGCGTACTGAATATATCCAGGATGACTATCCCCCCTGCCTCAGTGACCTTGCGTATCAGATTTTCATAATTATTTAATAACCCGCTTTGTAAATCTTTATCCTTGGCCAATTCGCTGATTTCCCAAAGGTTATATTGCAGGCGATACATGCCGCTAAATCCAATTTCTTTCTGCCAGATATCCAGAACCTCCCCTGCTGCCAATACCTGTGGCCAATTTAGCTGATGGTGGTATCCGCGGCCGCTTAAATCAATGTACGGCCTAAAAATCTTAGGCAACGGTATGGTGCTGGAAGTAACATCCAGGGTAAACTCAAGATCTGTATCCTGGGCAAACCCTGTAGCAACTAATATACAAATCATACATATCGAAATTACAAAAATTCTAAGCACTAAATCCGAAATTCTAAACAAATCCCAATGTCTCAAATTCCAAATTCTAAACTTAAATGTTTGGAATATTGGAAAATTAGAATTTAGAAATTGTTTAGTATTTAGATATTGAGATTTAGGATTTAATCTTTGCATTTGGAAGTTTTTTCTGGACTCTGATAATGGAATTTGCTTTCCCTGTTTGTCCGTCAATATCTAAGACTACACCCTGTAACTGAAGATTTTCTTTGGCCACCTCAAACCTTACCGGCACAGCGGTAATGAACCTCTCTAAAACATCTTCCACTCTTCTGCCAATGACTGAATCAAAGGCTCCGGTCATACCTACGTCAGTAATATAGGCGCTGCCGCCGGGCAAAATTTTCTCATCTGCGGTCTGTACATGTGTATGGGTACCCAAGACTGCGGATACCCTGCCATCCAGATACCAGCCTAAAGCCACTTTTTCAGATGTGGCCTCGGCGTGTATATCCACAATAATTACCTTTATATCTCTGGATAGCAATTCTTGTGCCTGGCGAGAGGTTTTAAAAGGGCACTCTAATGCCTCCATAAAAACCCTACCCTGAAGGTTTATCACGCCTATCTTCAGCCCGCTTTTACTCTTAAATATGCCCATGCCTTGGCCCGGAGCGCCGGCAGGAAAATTTAAAGGCCTTAAGATGCGTTCGTCTTTATTAATAATCTCCATGATCTCTCTCTTCTTCCAGATATGATCTCCTGAGGTAAGAACATCAATATCTAAATCAAATAATTCTTTTGCAACTTTTGCTGTAATACCCGAACCGCCAGCAGCATTCTCCGCATTAGCGATAACAAAATCGAGGTTGTATTCTTTTTTTAGCGGCGGCAGAAGCCCCTTCATTACTTCTCTGCCCGGGCTACCTACTATGTCTCCGATAAATAATATTTTCATTTTGCATACTCAATTGCCCTGGTTTCTCTGATGACTGTCACTTTAATTTGGCCTGGGTACTCCATGCCCTCTTCAATTTTTTTGCGGATATCCCGGGCTAGATTAATAGCATCACTATCTAAAATCTTATCCGGATGCACAATGATCCGTATCTCGCGACCAGCCTGGATAGCAAAGGCCTTATCCACGCCCTTAAAAAGGTTGGCTATAGACTCTAACTTATCTAACCTTTTGATGTACGTCTCTAAGGTCTCCCGTCTTGCCCCGGGCCGGCTGGCACTTATTGCATCTGCTGCCACTACCAGTGCCGCAAAAAGATTTTTGACCTCTACTTCCTCATGATGCGCCTCTATTGCTGCCACAACCTCAGCTGACTCATTATATCTCCTGGCCAAATCTGCTCCTATCTTGGCGTGCGTACCTTCAATCTGATGATCAACGGCCTTACCTATATCATGTAATAGCCCAATGCGCCGGCCGATTTTAAAGTTTAGTTTTAGTTCTGAAGCCATCACACCCAAAATAAGGGAGACTTCCTTAGAGTGTTGCAGGGCATTTTGACCGAAGCTAGTACGATATTTCAGGCGGCCTAAGAGTTTAATTAACTCTGGAGATAAACCGTCTACCCCGGCATCAAATGCGGCATGCTCTCCCTCTTCGCGTATCTTTGCCTCCATTTCCTTCTTGGTCTTTTCTACTACCTCTTCGATTCTGCCCGGCTGGATCCTGCCGTCGCTAATCAGCTTATCCAAGCTTAATCGGGCTATCTCTCTGCGCACAGGATCAAAACAAGATATGGTTACTGCTTCAGGCGTATCATCGATTATAACATCAACCCCTGTAGCCATCTCAAACGCACGGATATTTCTTCCTTCCCTGCCAATAACCCTGCCCTTCATCTCATCATTAGGCAGAGTTACCACGCTTACTGTTGACTCTACAGTATGTTCTGCAGCGCATCTTTGTATAGCCAAACTTACAATCTCCCGTGCCCTTTTATCTAAAGATACGTGTATTTCTTCTTCTTGCCTTTTAATCAATGCTGCCTTCTCAACATTCAACTCTTCATTTAGACGATTCAACAAAATCTGTTTTGCTTCCTCGGCAGATAAAGAGGCTATCTTCTGTAATCTTTCTTTTTCTTCAACAATGAGTAAATGCAACTGATTGTCTTTTGCCTTTATAACGTCTTCCTGTCTCTTGATATTCTCTATCCTTGACTCTATCTCCTTTTCTTTCTTCTCTAAAAGGCCCAGCCGACGCTCAATATTCTCTTCTTTTTGAGCCAGCCTTTTCTCTACATCAGATAGCTCTTGGCGTCTGGTTTGAGTCTGGCGTTCAAAATCCTGGCGCATCCGATACAATAGATCCTTGGCTTCTAACTCTGCCTCTCGACGCATACCATGCGTCTCTTTTTGAGCTTGCTCTAAAATATACTTTGCCTTTGCCTCAGCGTCCTGGATTTTTCGTTCGGCTACATATCTCCTTAAGAAATATCCCATGTACGCTGAGAATAAAGCAACAACAATGAATATGATTATATTCAACATAGATTAATCAACCTCCCCACTATTAAACTTTTCAGGATTCAATAATTAGGCAAAGATGACCTTTTGTATGCCTACATCTCTGGTGGTGGCGGGTATAGAAGGTAAAATTTGGAAATCGAATGCCAAGCCAACAGTAGTTGTCCTGTTGGAAAGTTGTTTTAAGAAGCGATCGTAGTAACCCTTACCGCGTCCTAAACGGTTACCTTCTTTATCAAAGGCAACCCCTGGCACAATTACAAAGTCTAAATCTTCTAAGCTGATAAATCTTTTAATCGCAGGCTCGTATACCCTATAAGGGCCTTTTTTAAAACCTCCCCTTTTACCCAATCGAGAAGGCCTTATTATTCTATTTTTTGTGCAAACCGGCACTGCGACTATCTTACCCAAATTTTGCGCTTCTTTTATCATTTCTTTTGTATTAACCTCGCCATCAAAGGAGATATAAAACATCACTGCCTTTGCTTTTCTAAAAACCGAACCTCTGAAAAGTTTTTCTTTTATTATTCTACTCTTCCTATTGCGTTCTTCCTCCTTTTGCGCTCTAAGCCTTAATAAAATTTTATTGCGAATTTGACCCTTTGTCAACATCTTTACCTTGCCTCTTGTAATAATCACTAATGGCGGCCTTTAAAGCCTGCTCAGCTAACACAGAACAATGCATCTTTACGGCAGGCAGCCCTCCTAATGCCTCAGCCACAGCCTTATTAGAAACCTCCAGGGCCTCTTTGACTGTCTTGCCCTTAACCATCTCAGTAACCATAGAACTTGTACTAATCGCGGCCCCGCATCCAAAAGTCTTAAACTTGGCATCCACAATAATGCCGTTGTCCACCTTTATATACATACGCATTACATCGCCACAAATCACGTTCCCGACATTACCAATGCCGCTGGCGTCGGGAATCTCACCCGCGTTTCTGGGGTGCAAAAAATGGTCCATAACTTTTTCTGAATAAGATTGCTCTGTCATTTTATTTTGGCATTATTAGCTGGCGCGGCCTTCCTGCCTTCTTAAAATCCTTGGGCCCTTGAATCTTTCTAAATTCATTAATCTTCTTTCTCTTTTCCATCTCTTTATAGATTAAAACCCAGGCGCAATCGCGCTCTTTATCCGCCTCGCATTTTCCGCGATTCACGCCACCACAAGGGCCATTCAGGAGTCCTTTGGAACAGAGGGTAATCGGGCAAATACCTCCCGTAATATCTAAGACGCATTCCCCACACATAGAACACTTCTCATAAAAATTACCCTGGCTATCCATTGCTGCGCCGAATAAGGTATTGCAGGCAGGCAACACTACCAAACCCAGCCTATCATTATCCTTTACTGACTGTACCCCCAAGCCACAAGCCAGAACCAATACCGCATCTGCCTGGCGTAAAAGTTTTATGTTCTTGGCTAATTCTGTTTTTATCTGGGCGGCCACGCAGGGCGCATCCGGGATACAGGCACCTAAAATAATTTTACCGTTTCTTTCTAACTCCTGTTGCATCTTCAACAGTTCATCCTTACCGCCGCTCTTGCAGGTAGTGGCGCATTCGCCGCAACCAATGAGAAAAACCTTATTGTAATCTTTTAAGGCTTTGACTATCTCTTCTAGTGGTTTTTGTTGGCTTATTATCATTTTTCTTTGTGCAGTCTTTCTAAGCGCTGTTTTATTTTGGCTTCGTATCCAATGCTTGTGGGTTCGTAAAATTTTACTTTCTTAGTAGTATAGTCCTGTTTGGTGTAATGCCCTTTATAACTATGCGGGTATTTATACTGCTTGCCTCGGCCCAATCTTTCTGCGCCGGGATAAGAGGCATCCTTAAGGTGTTCAGGCACCTCCTGTACCTTCTGGTTTTCGATATTCTCATAAGCCTTCTCAACCGCCAGATATGCAGCGTTAGATTTTTCTGCGCAGGCAATATAGATGGTTGCCTGGGCTAAAGGAATTCTGGCCTCAGGCATCCCTACAAATTCTGCAATCTGTAATGCTGCATTTGCCAAGACCAGGGCTAACGGGTCGGCATTGCCCACATCCTCTGCTGCGGCAATGCATATCCGGCGGGCAATGAAGCGGGGATCCTCGCCCGCATAAAGCATCTTGACCATCCAATATAAAGCTGCATCCGGATCTGAGCCGCGCAAAGATTTTATAAATGCTGAGGCAGTATCATAGTGGGCATCTTCATCTTTATCATAAAGAACTACTTTTCTCTGTATTGATTCAGAGGCAACTTCTAAGTTAAAATTTATAAAAGCATTTTTGGATTTGGACGTAGTGAGTACGCCGACCTCCAGGGCACTCAGCGCCCGTCGAGCATCCCCCTCGCAGGCCTTGGCTAAAAAGAGCAATGCCTGCTTATCCGCCCTGATATTCAAAGCCCCCAATCCTCTGGTTTTCTCCTTTAAGGCAGAGGTCAGTATCTTGAGACTCTCATCCCTGCTCAGGGGTTTTAACTCAAATAGCATGGAACGCGATAATAATGGCGAGGCAAGATAAAAACAAGGATTATGCACTGTTGCGCCGATTAAAACGGGGTTTCCTTCTTCTACATCAGGCATAAGCACATCTTGCTGTGCCTTGTTAAAACGGTGTATCTCATCAATAAAAACTATGGTTTTTCTGGCAGTGTTGGCCTGACGCGCCTTGGCTGCGGCAATAACCTTCCTTAATTCCTCTACATTGGAAGTAGTGGCATTGATCGCCACATAATGTGATTTAGTCACATTGGCAATACACCAGGCCAGAGAGGTCTTACCAGAGCCCGGCGGGCCGTATAATATCAAAGAACTAACGCGGTCTGCTTCAATTGCCCGACGCAAGAGTTTGCCCTTGCCGAGGATATGCTCCTGGCCGACAAATTCATCTAAACTGCGCGGCCGCATACGTACAGCCAAAGGCAAATTTTTATTATCTGTAACTAATTTTTCTTCAAAAAGGTCCATAACTATCTTATCCCGCACCTTTCTATTGTAAAGTATTACTTCATAACAAGGTGCGGGATTTTTTCGCACATATAACTTATGTCGCTCTCCGAGCTCCATAAGTTATGTGCTCAAAAAAAATCCCCGCACTGTGCCGTTGGATATGATGGGCTGAACCGGTTTATTTATATGTGGGCGCCTCCCTTTGATGCCGAAGCGTCAAAGGAGCCAAGCTCCCTTTAAATAGGTGTTGGTTCACCAATCATCAGACCTTCCAACGGGCACGGCAGGGATATTTAAATGAGCGTATTTTTTCTGATAAAAAAAGTATAACACATCTTTCAAAATAAGTCAACCCCCTAATGAATTTTTGATATCAGACTAAGGCCTTCTCCCTATAACTCAACACACTCGCTAAAGTAAGCGGATTAGGATCCTCAATGTCTACTGAGCTCCATGCGTCCATCATATAGCACTCAACATAAACATAGGGTAAAAATCCGTAACCCTTCTGCCCCCATTTATTAGACCAGGAGTTCTTAAATTTGATAACTTTCTTTTTATCGTCGTATCCTACTGTAGAAATAGCATGGCCGCCCAGGGCGGTTTCATTTTTCTTAGGTATTGGCACAAGGCCTGATTTAGTTTTCATCATCCCTTCAAAAACTTCAATACCAATAACGCAAGGCCCCTTAGTGGCAAGACTCAAGCGCAACTCATTAAGATTAAGTATGCGGGCATAAGTCATAATGCGAAATTTTTGGGCATTAGCTTTGGCGCTCTCTTTAGGTTTATCCTTCTGACGTGGTTGATATGGCCAAAACTTTTCCTGACAAACACCTTTACTTTCAAGAACCTGCATCGCCGCGCGGATAGTAGTGCCTTCTAATCCTGCCATACCATCAATCTTTTTGCATTCACTATAAACAAACCGGGGCGAAAGTATTACTAACTTTTCATAGTCAAGTAACTCCTGATATTCCTTCATGCCAGAGGCAGTAGCAAAACCCACGCAAACTCCCTCGTCTCCTTGATCCCTTACTGGCGACATCTCTTTAGTATGGTCAATTTTCTTGGGCAGTTTTATAACCGGCAAATACGCCCGCATTAAATAATCTCTGTCGTCAAACTTATCTTTAATACATCCTAATTTAGACATTTACTTTCCCCCCTGCCTGCCCGGGTAGTAATTTTATAAAGCCAGGGAAGGTCAAATAAATAATCGAGGCCTCCAGCAACTTCCTGTTTGGTCCTTTTGCGATTTGTTATTTTTTGTTCAAGTGTTTCTATTTTGTAAGCCGAAGTAAGCATCAATTTCTTCCCCAGGAAATATCTGTTCGCTCCAATCTTACCAAAAATCTTAAGCTGATCTTTCACGCCTTCAACTAAATAATTATAATCATCAAGGCCAGCAGTTAAATCAATAGTATAGAGATTCTTCTTTTTAAATGTAAGCGTTGGCGCTAACCTAATTTGGTCATATTCACTTCTTGGCGTATTGTCATACCGCTTCTCTTTGTAATTCAGCCTAACATCTAACTCCAGAGATTCTTCCTTGTGGCTTTGGCTATGGCTTTGGCCAAAGGAGGCCAAACCATTGCCCTCTGGCTTGAGCTTCCTGATATAATAAAACCAGTTCGTCTTAAATATCCTGGATATATTATCCAGAGAATCTTTAGTGTCATAGTCCTTGTCATAGATAAACGACCCGATATCGTAACTTAGCCGTCAGATACTTTCTGCCCAAATTTAAGATGATAGTTGCGATAAGTGTAATCGTTATCCGTGTCTTCTTCTTCGTAATCTTCAGCAGTGGACTTCTTCCCTGCTTCAGTATAGCCACTGAGAACAAAATCATCCGCGCGCGCCAAAGAAGGCAAAATCAAAAGCCCAATTATGAGTCCCGTTAGAAACCTCGTTTCTAGCGGGATGAGAAAGAGCGCTCTTTTCATTGCCTTATGAAGTTTGCAGCGCTCCTACACTATGCCTGTGAATATTGCATCGCATACCTATCCACCAGCTGGCGTATCATCCTCTGATATTTTGTATGGTATTGCCTAGCTTCTTGTTTAAAAAAATCTACGCTTGATTTACTCAGAGATATTGTAACCTTTACGGCCTCTTGAGGAATAACCAGTTCCTCCGGTGGTGGAAGAAAATCAACAATTCTAGTCATCTTCCCAATAGGTTTATTTGGATCTGTTATCTTCTTTTTCATAGTACCGTTCCCCCTTTCTCCAATAACCGGCACCGATTATCCTAATTTTCCCGTTACGATAAGTGAATCTTACCGTTAAAACCCTCTTGCCTGCTTTTCCTATACAGAAAAACCGTTCTTCTTTTTCGCTGTGTCTAGAATCAATGTAAATCTTTCTTTTAGGATCTTTGAATGCCTTTGACGCAGCAATAAAATCGACTCCATGTTTATAAATATTGGCTAGCTCTTTCTCAAAATCCCAAGTAAAACTACTAGAGCCTTTTCCCATAATAGAAGCATACCATAAATATGGCTGTTTGTCAATATAATTTTACATATAATTATACATATTATTTATTCCTCTAACCCACGCCATTCTACATGAATCCTCTTTGAATGTCGCAAAAGTCCAGAAAATCCCCCCTATTTTGTGCTTATTTCCTTACACCAACGTCGCAAAAGAGCACTTTTACGATGGCTTAAATCAACCAATTGCCTCTTTAATCTTACCCTCTAAGATTTCGTTGGTGATGGGTTTATGTAGGAGCTCTTTAGCGCCTAAGGCAAGGCCTTTCTTCTCAACTTCCACTTCAGGAAGACCAGTGATAAGATAAACTACCATATCCGGTTTAATCTTCTTTGCCTGTTCCAAAATATCTAAGCCCGCTGTATCTGTCTCAAGCCGAATATCACAGAAGACTATGTCAGGAGATTCATTTTTGATTGTTTCAATAGCTTCTTTTGTATTTGAGGCAGTAGTTACTTGGTATTTTCTGCGGCTAAGATAGGATTTTTGGAATTCTAAGACATCAGGCTCATCATCAATGATAAGAATCTTTTTAATCATTAGTTCTCTTCTCCTTCTTGGAGTCTTAGGGGTAGCCTTATGGTAAAGGTGCTACCTCTGCCATATTCTGACTCTACTTGGATGGTTCCTTTATGGTGCTTAATTATCTCCCAGATAACAAACAGACCTAAACCTGTGCCTTTGGTAGAGGTGGCTTTGGTGGTAAAAAAGGGTACAAAGAGTCTATCTAACTGTTCCTTAGTCATACCAATACCATTGTCTTGGATTTTGATAATTGCCCAGGGGACTTCTCTATAGATTTTAACGGTAATCCTACCTTTAAAGCCTCCTTCTGGTTCGGGAAGCTCTTTGTCTTTGATGGCCTTATCTTTTTTGTCTATGGCATCTAAGGCATTATCTATGAGGTTAAACTTGGCATCCTGTATGAGGACAAAATCCCCGTGAATGTTAAGTGGGACTTCTTCGATGATTTTTTCTATACCTTACTCTCTGTCTTACAATTCGGACAACTAAATATTGTACAAGAACGTGGGATATAATAAAAATTCCTGCAATTGGGACAGCTTATCCCGCGCATTAACCAACGAAAGACAACACAAATAAGAACTA
>JAHIOW010000035.1 GCA_018895075.1 Candidatus Omnitrophota bacterium
AGCCAGTTTAAAAGCAATAATTTCCTGCTTGCCGTCAATGGTTATGCCTAAGGCAAATAGAATTGGCCTTTTCTTAATATCTATCTCTTTGATATGGACCCATAAGGCATCGATAAAGATAAACCGGTATTTATCTTCTATCGGCCGGGTATTGTAGGCCCGTAATCCATCAGAAAGATTCTGCAATAATCTAGAGGCTGTCTGATGGCTTACCGAATCTCCGATAAATGCCTGGAAGAATCTTTGCTGCTTACGGGTTGAAAATCCAAGCAGTAATGACAGCACAATCATGTCATCGAACTTTTGCCGTCTTCTCTGATACTTGGCAAATAAATTATAAACATACTCCCGTTTTTTCTTGCGCACTTTGGGGATAAACAACCTTGCCCTGCCAAAGGTAGTTGTGAATACCCTCGGGTAAGTGCCTGAGCGAATATCGGAGCGTTCATCCGTTCGTTCGTATTCTTCGGCTTTGATTTGCTCCCTGAATTCGCCGTTTATCGAACGCTGGAAGAATCCTTCCACTACTAACCGTGCCTTAACCTCAATATCATCAACCTCTGTTTGATTTATGATACCCATCTCTCTTAAGTTACGCTTTACATACTGCCATTGCTTTGGTAAATTATCTGTAGAAAAGTCTATTGACTTTGCCATAGGCGTATCCTCCTTTGCTGGGCGTTAAGCCCGGTTAGGTTAATAATTTGCATTATCAACCTAAGAGGATATGCCTTTTTTATTTATTTGGCAATATCAAAAGTGCGAAAGATATTTTACATTATGATCGTCGATAAAAGACAACTTTATCGACGATAAAACCTATAAAATATTACCCTTAAGAAGCAACGTGGAGATTAATATTTCAGCAATCTCTTTTATTTTACCTTGACAATATTTTATTTTCAAGTATACTTTACTTTCTATGAGGAGTGTAAAAAAATGAGAAAAAAATGTACCCTCTGCGGAAAAGGAGCAATGAGAGGAAGGTCTCTGGTACGCAAGGGTCTAGCCAAAAAGAAAGGCGGAACAGGTAAAAAGACAGTCCGCAGTACCAAACGTCAATTCCTTCCCAATCTCCAAAAGATACGCATTCTGATAGGTAATCGCCCCAGACGCGCTTATGTCTGCACAAGATGCATCAAAAAAGGTAAAATCAAGAAGGCTTAATCTTACCTGGAATATCTAAAAAATATATCCTTGGCCTCTAAGAGAATATTCTCTTCACCCTGCCAGTTGTCAATCCGAGGCGTATATACTAAATCAAAATTATCTGCATTAACCAAGCTGTCTTTAAATTTACCCATACCAAAACCTATTGCCTGATAAGTATTACCTCCATCGGTAACCCAAAATTTCAATGTATCTCTGCCTAAAGCCTGAGGTGTATCTTTTAAGTTAAGATTCCGGGTATAAAATAATGGTTCGGGATTACCCTTGCCAAATGGCTCTAACACCTCCAGTCCTGTTATTATTGCCTCATTTAAATCTGCCAGGGCTAACTCCATGTCTATATCTAAACTAGGTATTAAATCCTCTAACAATAACTTTTCTTGAGCCAGGCGATTAATCTTATTTTTAAAATCTTCTATATTATCTCTGGTAATAATCAGACCTACAGCGTGACTATGCCCGCCAAATTCCTCTAAAAAATCCTTGCAATCTGAAAGCGCCTCAAATAAATGAAAGTTTTTTATGGAACGCCCTGAGCCTTTACATAGGTCCTCATCTAAGGATATAACAATAACCGGCCTGTAAAATCTCTCTGCCAGTTTTGAGGCTACTATCCCCAGGACACCCTGGTGCCAGTCCTCTTTAGCGATTACGATGACCTTGTGTTCCTTAAAATTAACCTCTTTATCAATCAGCTCAGTTGCATCTTTTAGGATTTTACTCTCTATTTTTTGACGCTGGCGATTATACCTTCCCAAAGTCTGGGCAAAAACCTTTGCTTCATTTTCCTCTTGGCTCATAAGTAAACTTAAAGCAGCCTCAGCTGTATCCATGCGGCCGCTAGCGTTGAGGCGTGGTCCAAGTATGTAACTAACAAAGGTGGAAGTAATCTTTCTGTCTTTTATGCCGCTAATTTCCATAAGCGCTCTTAGGCCTATTCGTTTTGTCTGAGAGATCCTGGATAATCCCTCTCTGACAATTATGCGATTTTCACCTGTCAAAGGGGCGACATCGGCAATCGTGCCCAAAGAAACCAAGTCTAAATCCTCAAACAACCTCTGTCCTGTAATAGCCTGACAGAGTTTATAAGCTACGCCCACTCCGGCTAAATCTCTATATTTGTAACGGCAATCTTTGATTTTAGGGTTTATCATCGCTGAAGCGCAACATGCAAGATCATTATTTAGAGGCTCATGATGGTCAGTTACTATCACCTCTATATTATGGCGCCTTAGTTCTTTTATCTGGCCATAATTATTTGTGCCGCAATCAACAGTAATCAGAAGTTTTATACTTTTTTGTTCTGCAAGGCGTAAAACATTTTTGTTCAAGCCATAACCTTCTTTAATCCTGTGTGGTAAATAATGGGTAACATCTAAGCCTATTTTTAATAGGGTCGTTTTTAATAAAGCGAGGCTGGTTATGCCATCCGCATCATAATCGCCAAAAACTAATACCTTTTCTCTGCTCTTAGCTGCCTTCTTGATTAGGCTGATTGCCTTATGCATATCTGAGAATGAATAGGGATCTAAGAGATGTTCTAATCTGGCATTTAAAAAACTTTGCGCATCTTCTATATTTTTAAGGCCGCGATTTATTAGTATCTGGGCAAGGACTCTGGATATACCTAATTCTTTGCTGAATATATCCTGAAGACAGCTATCCGGTGGAGAGATGTTTAAGATTTTAGGGGCATGCATTTTAAATGAGCCCCGACGTATCGTCGGGGGCAAATTTACATCTTCTGGGGACTGGAAATGGCTAATAATTCTAAACCCCCGGCAATGACAACCCGTGTGGCCTCGATCAGTGCGAGCCTGGCTTGGGTTAATCGTAGATCCTCTCCTAAGACGCGATGGGCATCATAGAATTTATGAAAAGACTCGGCCAATTCTTGAAGATAAACGGTCAACATGTACGGGTCTAAGGTATGTAAACAAATATTTAATACGCAAGAAAATTGCCAGAGCTTCTTTAACAGCCCTAGCTCTTGCTTCTCTTTAAGCAATGTAATATCCGCATTTTTAAATTTAATCTTACCCGGGCCATTACGCAAGATACTGCAGATCCTGGCATGGGCATACTGGACATAATAAACCGGATTTTCAGGGGTTTGTTTTTTGGCCATCTCCAGATCAAAAACTAAGTGACTGGATGCCCGACGCATGAGAAAAAAGAACCTTGCTGCATCAGGCCCTACTTCATCAAGTACCTCCCTTAAGGTTATATACTGGCCTTTGCGGGTAGACATCTCTTGCGACTTGCCATCTCTAAATATAGAAACTAATTGCACAATAATAATCGATAAAGAATCTGGATTTTTACCCAACGCCCCTATTGCTGCCTTAAGTCTATTGATGTACCCGTGATGATCAGGGCCCCAGAGGTTTATCAACCAATTAAATCCGCGTTTAAATTTATCTTGATGATAGGCAATATCTGGCGCCAGATAAGTATAAGCCCCATTATTTTTTACTACTACCCTATCTTTGTCATCTGAGAACAGGGTGGTTTTAAGCCACGATGCGCCATCTTCTTCGTATATGAACCCTTTTCTCTTCAAAAGATTTAATACCTTTTTTACCTTACCGCTCTTTCTTAATTTTTTTTGACTATACCAATAATCAAATCTCACTCCAAAATCAGCCAATTCTTTTTTTATTATCTCTAATATGTATTTAACTGCGAATTCTGAGAAATCTTTGTTTCTCAGTTTTTTCTCTTGGACTGCTTTTGCTATATCCCAGATATACTCTCCCTGATAGTGGTCTTGCGGAAACTCTATCCTCTCACCGGACAGCTCTTTAAGTCTTAATCCTACGGACTCACCTAAGATATCGATCTGTTTTCCCTCATCATTAAGATAATATTCTCTTTTAACTTTAAAACCCAGATAATCCAATATATTTGCCAATACATCTCCTACTGCTGCCTGTCTGGCATGAGCAACCGATAAAGGACCAGTGGGATTGGCACTTGCAAATTCAACAAGCACACTCTTCTTCTTACCGAAATCTGTTTTTAAAGAATTCTCACCCCTTATGATGATAGCCTTAAGTTGTTCATAAAAATAGTTATTATCTAAATAGAAGTTTATAAAACCGGCGTTCTCAACCTTAATCTCTTTTATATAATCTTTTAAGGGGGTATTTTTTAAATCTTTATTTATGCTGGCAACGATATCTATAGCGATCTGAAGGGCCGGCCTCTTGGTCAAACTGCTTAATCTTAAGGCAATATTAGTGGAGAGATCACCGAATCGGTTATCTTTGGGGAGATCCAGATATAAATCCTGGCTATAGACCTTGTCTAAATTCAAATCCCTTAATGAATTCTTTATCAGAGATATTATTGAATCCTGAATGTTTTTTTTCATCTAGGTTGGTAATGAAGGAGGGATACAGCCTCTACTTATCGCTTGTGATGTAGCGTCCGGGGTATTCTCACCCGCTTTGCATCGGACCACAGGCGCTCTAAAGAATAAAACTCCCTCAAAGGTTTATAGAAGATGTGCGCTACTACAGTTGAAAAATCCAATACTATCCATCCAGATTCGTCGTTGGAGCAAACCCTAAAGAGAGAGTCTATTCTGTATTTATCTAAATCTTCCCTTATAGTCTTGGCAAGCGCGTTTATCTGCCTTAAGGATGCGCCGCTTAATATAACAAAATAATCACAAAAACTAGAAATAGGACGCATATCCAGGATGATTACATCCTGCGCCTTTTTAGATTTAGCGATTGTGGCAATATGAAGTGCTAATTTTCGTGATTCTATTACGGCCAGCCTCCTCTAAAAAACTATTATTTGCCCAGAATCTTATACATTCCCGTACCGCAGTCCGAACACTTACCTTTCATTGCCTGACGGCCGTTTTTCATTGTCACGCGCTGTTCATCTTTCATCTCTTTGCTCGCTTTACACTTCATGCAATATCCTTTTTCCGCCATTTGTCTCCCTCCTTTATTGTTTGTTTATATTAAAGTATCAAGCATCAAAATCCTTTTCTCTGATACATGATACTTGATACATGACACTTTTCTATAAGTCTATTATACAACAGAAAAATAAAAGGTCAATCAATTGTTAAGGAGCGCACATGGTATGCTTTTCTTCAATCTCTCCCACAATTTCTTCAATCAGGTCTTCCAGGGTCACCAGCCCTTGAGTCTTGTTATGTCCATCAACAATAATAGCAATCTGAATTTTATCTAACTGAAATTTTCTCAAAAGTTCATTTACGCGTAATGTGCCAGCTACATAATATGCTGGTTGCACCAAATCCTGCAATACAAATAGCCCTTTATCCCTCAGCATATAAAGGAGATCGCGGGCATAAACTACTCCCATAATATTATCAATAGAGCCCTCATAAACCGGAAGGCGGGCATGGCCTTTTTCTACGAAAATATTCAGCACCTGCTCTGGGGTAGAGTTTAAATTTAGCCCAATGATTTTCTCTTTTGACAGCATAACTTCACTCACCTTAATATCGCCAAATTCAAAAATACGGTACAGCATCTTTTTTTCTTCATCGCTTAAAACACCCTCTTCCTTGCCAATCTCTATCATCAAGCGAAGTTCTTCTTCGGTTATTAAAGGCGACCTTTTGGAGGCTTCTACTCCCAACAACTTTAAAATGAAATTGCTTGTTCCTGTAAAGATACAAATAACGGGATGGAATATCCTGATGAATATCTCCATAATGGGCGAGGAAAACAAAGCGACCTTTTCTGTATGCTTAATGGCTAAGAGCTTAGGGGTTATCTCGCACATAATAAGCACAAAAGATGTAGCTGTAAATGTGGCTATAATCACGCCCCAATGATAACCAAATATATGCACAAATATTGCGGTGATAATACTAGATATAGCGATATTCACAAAATCATTTCCGATTAAAATAGCGGCGATAAATTTATCTAATTTTGTCATCAAACGTTGAATACTCTCAGCATGTTTTATTCCCTTGGCAACCATATGGCGCAGCCGTAACTTACTTAGGCCAATGATTGCTGTCTCGGATGCGGAGAAGAAAAAGGATATGAACGCCAAGGCCAATAAAAATATTAATATTATGGGTATAGAAAACACGAAATCCATTTATCTTTAGTTAATGTGCAGTTGATTATATATTTGTTTTTGGTTATTTTCCAGCGGGCCTATAAGCGCAAGATTCAGATTCTTTTCTTGGAAGATATATTTAGAAACTTCCTGGATATCCTGACGCCTTATCCTATTTACTTCTTTAATTATCTCCTCTAAAGAATATATCTTATCCAGCGCGGCTGTAGAATCTCCAATCCAGAACATCTGGTTTAACGTATCTTCTAGGCTAAGCATAAGCTGCCCTAAATAAAACTCTTTTGCGCGTTTAAATTCCCCAAGGCCTACCAGGTTACGCTTGACCTCCCCCAGTTCTTTCAAAATCAGCCTTACGGCATCGGTTACCTTATAATTATCGATACCGGCATGCACGCCAAATGCCCCTGTATCCTGGAAACATTTAACCTGCGTACCAATCTCATAAGCCAGTCCCCTCTTTTCTCTTATCTCATTAAAAAGACGGCTGGACATATTTGCACCTAATATTATGTGTAACAGCGCCAATGCATGCCTTAAGGGGTGGCCTCTTTTAAGGCTGTGAAATCCCAAGGCAAGGTGGGTCTGCTTCGTATCTTTGGAAAAGAACTTTAATTGCGGGTTACCCTGGTTTTCTTTGGCAGGTAAGAATCTATTTGTATCCTTGGTGCGAAGACAGCAAAAAATATTCTCTATCCTCTTTATGAATTTATTGTGCTCTAGCCTACCCGCAGCGCTGACTACGATATTGCCTGGAGTATAATATTGGTCTTTAAACACAGTCAGGCTTTCTCTCTTTACGGAACTAACTGATTCGATAGTGCCTGAGATAGTCATGCCCAGGGGTTGATTAGGCCATAATAACTCATCCAAAAGTTCGTGCACGTAACTCTGCGGCAGGTCTTTATACATCTTTATCTCTTCTATGATTACAGTTTTTTCTTTTTCAATATCTCCTGCCGCTAAAATAGGATTTATTACCATATCAGATAAAATATCTAAGGCCAGATCCATATGCAGGTGGGGTATTTTTACCAGATAACAGGTTAATTCCTCAGAAGTAAACCCATTCAAGGAACCGCCAAGGCCCTCAATAGACTCTTTTAATTTACGGCAAGAATACTTTTTGCTGCCTTTAAACAGGAGGTGTTCTAAAAAATGGGCGATACCCTTGGATTCGGGTAACTCATACCTGCCTCCCACCTTTATCCAGATACCCAAGGCCACTGACTGCATCCCCGGCATAGAATTAGTCGCAATTCTTAGACCATTTTCTAGTTTTGCCTTTTTATACATTTTTTAAATTGTAAACAAACCTGCCTACTCTTTTAACTAAATCGCCTCTATTAATGTTATCTTTGATCTTCTTAATAACAGCACTGCCCACAATTACGCCATCAGCGACTTTATAAATCTGTTTTATATGCCTGGGCTTGGATATTCCAAACCCCACACAGAGGGCCTTTCGGGTATTTTTTTTAATCAACCTTAAATTTTTTACCAAGCCAGAGGCAAGATTGTCTTGAAGCCCGGTCACTCCGGTCAGAGAAACATAATAAATAAACCCGCCTGAGGCGCGGGATATCATCTTTATGCGCTCTAAAGAGCTGGTGGGTGAAAGAAAAAATATAGTAGCTAAATTAAGTTTACCGGCCAATTTAATAAATGCACTACCTTCTTCAGGAGGAAGATCGGGTATAATCACACCATCGACGCCGCAATACCTGGCCTCTTTTATAAATCTTTCTTCACCAAAACAAAATATCGGGTTGTAATAACTCATCAGACAAATGGGGATATCCGTATCTTTTCGGCATTGCTTTACCAGGTTTAATATATCTTTGATATGAATCTTTCTTTTTAGGGCCTGCTGTGAAGACTCCTGGATTATTGGCCCGTCAGCTAAGGGGTCAGAAAAAGGAACGCCTAACTCTATAATATCTACTCCGAGTCTGGCAAATTCCAAAACAAGTTTCCTGGTGATATCTAGACTGGGGTAGCCGGCAGTAATAAAAACAATGAACGCCTTTTTGCGCTTTCTTTTCAACTCTTTAAATTTGCGCTCAATGCGATTCATAATCTTAATCCCCTAACAGCAATATCCATATCTTTATCTCCCCTGCCCGAAAGACAGACGATAATAATCGAATTCTTATTGATTTTCTTTGCCATCTTCGTTAAATAGGATATGGCATGCGCTGGCTCCAGGGCAGGAATTATTCCTTCCCGCTCAGATAGCAGCTTAAAACCTTTCCATGCCTCCTGGTCATTGACCGCTACATAACTAGCCCTATTTATCTTTTTATAATAGGCATGCTCCGGGCCTACGCCTGGATAATCCAAACCCGCAGAAACAGAATGTGCGATTTCTACCTGGCCAAATCTGTCTTCTAAAAGCTTGGATTTTGAACCATGTAAAACACCGGTTTTGCCCTTTATTAAGGTGGCGGCATGTTTGCCTGAAGACAATCCACGCCCCCCTGCCTCCACGCCAATAAATCTTACGCCCCCATTTTTAAAAAAAGGATGGAATAATCCCATGGCATTACTACCGCCGCCTACGCAGGCAACCAGATAATGCGGGAGTCTATTTTCTTTTTTTAAAATCTGTTTTCTTGCTTCTCTGCCGATTACAGACTGAAAATCCCTTACCATCATCGGATATGGGTGCGGCCCTACAACCGAACCAATAATATAGTGCGTAGTGCGCACATTAGTTACCCAATCCCTTAATGCCTCGTTTATGGCGTCCTTTAATGTCTTTGAACCACTTTTTACCGGTATTACTCTGGACCCCAATAGTTTCATCCGAAAGACATTCAATCTCTGTCTCTCTATATCTTCCTCACCCATATAAATATCGCATTTAAGTCCGAATAGTGCCGCTACTGTGGCTGTGGCTACTCCGTGTTGACCCGCGCCGGTCTCAGCGATAATACGCGTCTTTTTCATTCTCAGCGCCAGTAGGACTTGGCCCAATGTATTATTAATCTTATGGGCACCTGTATGCAGCAGGTCTTCCCTCTTTATATATATTTTAGATATACCTAGATATCTACTTAAGTTCTGGGCTAAATACAAGGGCGTAGGTCGGCCGGCGTATTCCTTTAGATAATAATCCAACTGCCGGATGAACTTTTCATCATGGTTTGCCTTTTTATACTCCTGCTCTAATTCACCCAAGGCATACATCAGCGTCTCAGGCACAAACTTACCGCCAAAATCACCGAAATAACCCCTTCTGTCCGGTAACACCATCTTATCTCCTTAATGTTTTTGCGCTATTATAGGTAAAAAATAGGCCTCTGTCAACTTTATATAGTTCTCACTCCTGTACCAATAGGCATTAACTCCATCAGTTTACCCCAGAATACCCTAAAGAACTCAATAAAGGCCTGCAATATATTTTCCAGGCCCAGAGCGCCAGTAAAAGGTGAATAATAATGGGGTGAATAGGGCCTGGGAAAAAAGGCCTGGTATATAATAAATTTAAAAAACAAAGAACTAAAGTAGAAAAATAAAAATATTGATAGTATCGTAATGAAACAACCTAAGCTGCAACCTTTCCACCATCTCCTGGCCTTAAGATACTCGCCGCAGAAACGGCACTTTACCGCTTCCTCCTGTATCTGTTCTGCGCAATAAGGACATTTCTTCATTATTCATGGGGACGCGCCCCTTGGAGCCACCCTTTTATGCTATAACTCTTGTATTTTAAATATGTTGCCAAACTAAGCATCTCTTACAGCTTTAATAAACTCTCTGACTTTTTTATAATCCTTCTTCCCTGGGTTTATCTCAACGGAGCTGGAGACATCTAACCAATCGGGTTTTATTAATTTAATTGCTCTCTTAATATTTTTAGGGTTTAACCCCCCAGAGAGAAATATATTTTTTCGGGGTAATACCGATTTTCTAATTATCCGCCAATCAAAGGCCTTTCCTGTTCCGCCAAATAGATTTCGGTGATAGCTGTCAAATAGGAATGCCCATACCGGATATCTTCTTAAATTCTTAAGGCTGTCTTTATCTTTTATGCGAAATGCCTTGATAACCTTATAGCCCTTAAATCTGTGGCAAAACCCTGCTGACTCATCTCCGTGAAATTGCAATATATCAAATCTACACATTTTGGCAATATGCCTTATTGTCTCTTCCTTGGCATTGACAAAAACAGCAACCTTTATAATTCCAGAAGGTATAATTCTGATTATATTTCTTGCCTTCTGCGGCGTAATATAACGCGGGCTCTTTTTATAGAAAACAAAACCCAGGCCATCGCCACCCGCTCCTACCGCAGCTAGCGCATCTTCAAGATTAGTGATACCACAGATTTTAACTTTTACCATCCCATTAACTCTTGGACTTTCTTTTTTATATCCTGTGCCTGCATAAAGGCCTCGCCGATCAGGACTGCGCTTACCCCCAATATCTTCAAAAATAAAACATCCTGATATGTCTTTATGCCGCTCTCTACCACCACAATCTTATCCTTAGAAATTAAAGGATATAACCTCTCTGTGGTCTTAAAATCCACCTCTAAGGTATCCAGATTGCGGTTATTTATCCCAATGAGAGGATGTTTTAAACCTAGCACCTTCTTCAATTCTTTTTCTGTGTGGATCTCAATCAGACAATCAAGCCCCAGGCTATTAGATAATTGTATTAACTCTGATAATCTTTCTTTAGATAATAAACCGGCAATCAAAAGTATAGCATCTGCGCCATAAAATCTAGATTCATAGACCTGATACGGCTCTAAGATAAAATCCTTTCTTAATATAGG
>JAHIOW010000002.1 GCA_018895075.1 Candidatus Omnitrophota bacterium
CTGTCCCGTCGCAAGAGCCGTCATCTACAAGGACTATCTCTTTATCAATATCTACGGCATTAATTTTCGCTAAAATCTGCCTGATGGTTTTTGCTTCGTTATATACCGGAACTATTACAGAAAGTAATGGCATTTTTAGTTCATTTCAATATTTTATATATATGCACAGAATCATTTACAAATACAGGCATAAATTTACCAGGATTGGCTTTAGCCCAGGCATCTTCAATAGGGAACTCAATCTGGTTTGTCTGATGGAGAGAATAGACAAACAAATAATCGCTATGGCGATGGGACAGATTATCGCACCAGACAGAATAATCAGCATCACCGCGGTAATTGCCTTTTTCCTTTAAATTTCTATGAAAATCTGAAAAATCATACCTGCGCTGATAATAGGCATCGGGAAAATACTCTAATTTTGCAGGGTCAATTTTATTTACCGAAACATAAAAAACATCATTTTTAAGATTAGTGCCATATAAGGGGAACGGAACAGGCCTACCCACATAGGCGATGTTATTACCGGTTGTATTTTTATTTAACCAATCCCAGCCCTTGGCGGCATCTGGCCAAAAACGGGGTTTTGCCATCTTTGGTGTTATATAACGGCTGAATTCATTCTGTAAATAATTCCGCTGGATGAACCCCAGGCCTAAAATAAATAGTAAAAAAAAGATGCCGCAGGATACTAATTTAATCTTTCTATCTAAGTGTATAATATTGGCGGAGTATATAACTATTGTTGCCCAGGCCAACCCCGTAAATAACAATGAGTAACATATCTCCCTTCTTCCCGCAAGCTCAATCAAAGATACAATAATACAAATAACGGCTAAAGAATAAATAACTTTTTTATTTATTTTTAACAGTTCTAAACTGTAAAAAGATATAATCAGGCCAAGCCCCAATGCAGAATAAAGGTATCTTGAAGTAGTCAGGGGAATGATGTAG
Organism: Candidatus Omnitrophota bacterium; assembly: GCA_018895075.1. Classification (GTDB taxonomy): domain Bacteria; phylum Omnitrophota; class Gorgyraeia; order Gygaellales; family Profunditerraquicolaceae; genus JAHIOW01. Next base: position 955 of record JAHIOW010000002.1, read on the forward strand.
CGGAATACAAGATACAAAAGTAAGGGCATTACTAAAAGATAGGCAAATATAATATTCGATTTTGGCCTATTCTTTATCAGTGTAAGCGGAATAGACAAGAACATGGCGGGCAAGACTAATAGAATTGTCTGCAGCCCTAATCCTTCGTGAAAGAGGAGTTTCTCAATCGAATAGTCTCTAGGGATATAATAGGCCCTATAATAAGACATATCCAATACGCCCTTCATAACAGTTCTGCCAAAGATTTTAATACTGGCAGGATATAAGAAATTCTTTGTTAACAAGAAACTGCGGATATAACTAAAACCGCCCAATAAGGTAATAATTGTGCTAAAAATTATCAAATACAGTATGGCCTTTTTATAATCCCTTTGTCTTATAAGTATGAGAACGAAAAATATAGACATAATAGCTCCAAAGGGAATAGCTATTGTCTTTGTGCCAAAGAACAATCCCAGCCCTATCGCAGATATCAACAGATTCTTCAAGCGGAAGTTTTCATTAAGTAATAATAGAAAATTCAAGCATATTAGAAAAAAAGCAGTCAGTATGATGTCCACGTAGGCAATCTCAAGTTGTCTAAAAAAATTTGGGATGGTTACAAAAAGGGCTGATGAAAGAAAAGCATAATCTTTACTTACACCTATCTTTCTGGCTATTGAGAATACTGCAATAAAACAAAGAATAAAAAAAGGTACCTGCCCCAAATCCGCCAAGAACACATTCTTAAAAGGCAATATCAGCCAGAGAAATAAAAGACTGCCGTTTATAGGATAATACGACGGCGAGGGATCGCAATTTATAACTATAGGATTTATAAGATTTGCGTTCTTTAGCCACTCCACAGGGAATGTAAAATGGTAATTAAGGCTGTCCCATCCAAACGGTGCATTAATCAAATTAACAAAGGTTTTAACTACCCCGAAGCCTATAATGCAGGAGATAATAAAAATGATTGTTTTATTTCTTAATAAATCCGAAGTTAAAGAAAACTTTAATGCCTCTGGTGGTGTTTTTTTTCTTAAAAACAACAAAGTCAACAATAAGATTATAAGATTAAGGATAATAAGATTAATTAACATTAATTTATTGAATATCCCTAAGATTATCTGGGTAAGGACTACCTGCGAACAGAATAATAGAGCAAAGGTTAATATGTTATCCGCAAGGGACTTAAAATTAAATACTTTTAAGAACTGAAATGCGCTGAAGGCAACAATAGAATTCATCAATATAAAAACAATGATATTATTATAGATTTCTAACATCTTGAGCCCCTAAAATCTTCTACGCATAAATATACCTTTAAGCAAAACACGCGCATAACCAAACCCTTCTTTGGAGAATAGGAATTTTGACTCTCCCTGCATCCGCCTTCCCTGGCGGCCCTTAATCTCGCAAATCCTGCCTCCGCGAAGATGGGTTTTAATGGTAATCTCCGGTGAAATCTCAAATCCAGAGGATTCTAAATTTAGGCTGCGCACCCAATCTAAATTAAATGCCCTGAAGGCATAGGTAATATCTTTAACCTGGATACCGATTAAAAAACGGCATAAAAAACGGTACCACCATTGATAAAACTTATAGGATAATGGTATATTCTTATGGTCTTCGGGAGCAAGGTACCTAGAAAGTAAGGATAGATGGTAACCTTCTTTAATGATTTTATTCTGGAACTCAACGATTGCCCCCAGGGGGTCGACTAAATCCCCCATAATCACCACCCCCATCCTTCCTTGAGCATGATCAATGCCATATCTAATGGCACTGCCAATACCGCGGGGAAGGCCCTTGTGCAGCGCCCTTAAGAAAGGAAAATCTTTCTGTAAGATAAAAGCCTCTCTAAATGTGTAATCGTCGCTACAATCATCGACAACCAACACTTCAACCTTTAGATTATGGTGTCGGATAAGTGTATCTAATTTATGCACAAGTTGAGGGATATTTTGCTCTTCATTTAAACAAGGTATTATAATGCTGATATCTACCGGTTCATTCATTTCAGGTATATCCCCTTCATCCATTCTATAGTTTCAGGCACGCCCTGCTCAAGGGTAATCTTGGGATTATGCCCAAAGTCCTTTTTTGCCTTTTCAATAGCAGGTCGCTTATTCATCACATTATGTTTATCTTCCGGCAAATATTCAACCAGTTTATCTGTCTTGCCTAAATGTTTCAATATGATATCGCTTAAATCTTTTACACTCCTGTACTCAACACCGCCGATGTTGTAAACCTCTCCGGGTACAAAATGCTCACAGACATTAGCAAAAGTGGGGATAAAGTCATCTATATACATAAAAACCCTGTGGTAGCCCTTATAGACCTGATAAGGCAAATCAAAGAGTGCCCGATAACAGAATAGGCAGACGACGCTTCTATATTTATGGTAATATTCACCCGGGCCATAGGCATTGAATAACCTTAGGCGCACGACCTCATTTCCAAAACGCTTCTCTAAGTTCATAATCTGAATCTCATTTACCCATTTCGTTACCGCATAATCATTGTGCTGAATAATGGATTCATTCATCGGGAGGTCTTCGCTAAGTATATTTACGGGTTTATCGCCATAAATCTCTGAGGAGCTGGCGAAAATCAAACGAAACTTCTTCTTCTCTTGCCACTGGAGTATATTCCTGGTCCCGATAACATTTGTCTGCCAAAGGGTATCATAATACTCCTCGCCATTGACTCTGCCAAATTCTGCTGCCAGATGATATACATAATCATAACGATTCGCCTCAAAGACCCTCTCTAACTGCCGATAAGAGGATGTATCTGCTCTGATATAGTTCTCATCTCTATGGTGCTGCAGGTCGCATTGCCAGACCTCATGGCCGCGCTTTTCTAACTCATTTACCAAAGGTATGCCTAAAGTCCCTTTACTGCCGGTTACTAATATCCTTGCCATATACCAACCTCCTTAAATAATTCCATGTGAATATATCAACATGAGGCTTTAGATAATATATCTATAATCCTCTCTGCTGCCTTGCCATCCCATAAGCGCAATGGGCTTCTTTTTTTTAGTCTCATTTTTCCATCCAATATCCTCTTTGACTCTTTGATAATCTTCTTTTTAGAACAACCAACTAATATATTGGTCCCCTTTTCAATGGTGACAGGCCGCTCTGTATTTTCTCTGATAGTCAGGCAGGGTATACCCAAAATAGTCGTCTCCTCCTGTATGCCGCCAGAATCGGTAAGCACAAATGTAGCAGCAGACATAAGTTTAATGAAATCGATATAACTTAAAGGGTCTATACAATTTATCTTATTTTCATGGATATTTACGGCTGGTTTTAAATTATGCAAAGAGAAATAATCGTGCAAACCAAACTTCTTTAACATCTTTTCTGTGCGCGGATGGACGGGAAAGATGATAGTAATATACCTTGATAAAGAGGCCAGGGCGTCGGCAAGCTGCTTAAAGATAGCCCTATCATCTACATTCGAAGGCCTGTGCAATGTCAAGAGCGCATACCTGAATCTCCTGATATCAATACCCAGCCGCTGATGAATATCAGAAGTTTCCGCCTTTTCTTTTAGTTTGATTAATGTGTCTATCATCACATTGCCGACATAATAGACCTTTTGCTTATTTATACCTTCTTTTTTTAGATTTCTCAAAGCGCTTTCCTCTGTGACAAATAGAAAATCAGACAGATGGTCGGTGAGAATGCGATTTATCTCTTCAGGCATGGA
>JAHIOW010000003.1 GCA_018895075.1 Candidatus Omnitrophota bacterium
ATAAGCCACTGCAAATCCCATAAAGCCGTCTTTATAGCCTCTTTTGCCGATATAAGTTCTTGCAAACCTATCTATAGTTCGCCAGATAAACCTACCCAGGCGCATAGGCTTGTTTTGCTTAAACCACTTGAGAGCCTCTAATGTCGTCTGTCTGTTCAGCTTTCCCAAAAAGTCTCCAAGATTGCGATATGTATAGTGGATAATATCCGACTTTAAATGTCCGCAGGGATCATCCATAAAGGCACGGCCATGTATCTCTACCTCTTCAAATCTAAACTTATCCTTTTTAAAAAGTTTCAATTGCGGACTAGGATACCATCCTCCGTATTTAACCCAATAATTACCGATATAATTGCGCCGCGGAATAGTAAAACCGTTTTCTCTAGGATTAGCTTTTAAGGCCTCTTCTATTCCTTTCCTTAGTTCAGGCGTAACCCTCTCATCTGCATCTAAACTCAGGATCCATAAGTTCTTGGCCTTTGAATAGGCGAAATTTCTATGCCGGCCTTCAATCTCCATCTTTCTGACTATTATCTTATCGGTGTATTGACTGGCGATGTCAATTGTCTTATCAGTGCTTTCATCATCCATTATTACAATTTCATTTGCCCATCCCGCCACAGATTCAAGACAATCTCCGATATCTTTCTCTTCATTTTTAGTTAATACAACAACCGACAAGCTAATCATTGCAAAAACTCCTTAATTGAGCTAATAATGTAATCCATCTGTCTCTTAGTCAAATCAGGATAAACGGGTATGGCCAATGTCTGTTCCGCTGCCCTTTCAGATTCGGGAAAATCTCCTTTTTTATAACCAAGATATCGGAAACATTCCTGAAGGTGCAAAGGCAGAGGATAATATACGCGCGAATCTATACCTTTATTTATCAAGTGCTCGACTAATTCTTTACTTGGGCCGTTTAAACGCAAAACATACTGATGGTAGATATGGGTAGTGTATTTGGGAACAAAGGGCGTCTGGATTTCTAAACCTTTAAGCTGTTGGTTAAAATACCTGGCATTTCCCTGCCTTCTTTTATTCCAGGAATCCAGATACTTTAACTTCACATTCAGCACTGCTGCCTGGATAGTATCTAAGCGGTGGTTATACCCTACTACTAAATGATGATACTTGGTCTTATTCCCCTGATTCCTTAAAATCCTGAGTTTCTCGTCTATAATCTTGCTACTGGTTAAAACCATACCCGCATCGCCAAAGGCGCCGAGATTCTTACCGGGGAAAAAACTTACTGCGCCGCAATCCCCTATGGTCCCGGCTTTCTTACCCTTATATTCTGCGCCAAATGCCTGTGCCGTATCCTCAACCACCTTTAATTTATATCTTCTGGCTACCTCCAGAATATTATCCATATCAGCACATTGACCGTAAAGATGAACAGGGACAACCGCCTTAATCCTAAGTTTCTTCTTACGCCTAAGAACTTCTTCAATGCTTAAACTTGAAATATTATAGGTATCAGGGTATATGTCTGCAAAAACCGGTATCGCTCCTGCGCTCGCAATTGCCCCTGCTGTAGCATAGTAAGTAAAAGCAGGGCAGATTACCCCGTCACCGGATTTAACACCTGAAGCTATAAGCGCTAATTTTATGGCATCAGTTCCGTTAGAAACACCCACAGCATATTTGACATTACAGTATTTGCTAACCTCCTGCTCAAAACATTCTACTTGTCTGCCTGCAATGAAGGCAGTATTATCAATGACATCTTTAATAGCCCTATTTAAATCTTTGCGTATAGGAGCAATTTGTTTCTTAAGGTCTAGTATAGGTATTTTTTTAATCATTTAAATATTCTCCTTTTTTGATAATAAACTCGATACGGCACTGAGAGCCAAAGCGACATCGATATCTTCCAGGCACTGCCTGTTTCTAAGGCAATTAGTGAGGCGAAAGTTACGATAACAGGGGCTACATTCTAAATTCTTCTTCAATACAATGTGGCGTTCTGCATCAGGAGGATAAGGACCGTAAACTTTTGAGTCAACCGGGCCAAAAAAGGAAACGGTTTTTTTATTTAAGGCGCAGGCGATATGCAGCGGCCCTCCGTCGTTACTAATCAAGATATGTAACTTATCTATGATAGCAATTAATTCTTCTAAGCTTGTCTTTCCTGTTAAATCTATAGCCTTATTATTCATTGTATTTATTACCGTATCGGCAATAGGTCTTTCTGTTATGTCGCCTAAGATTAATATTTGAGCACCAAAATCGCTGATTAACCTGTCTGCTAACTGTGCAAATCTTGCTGCCGGCCAGTGTTTTAATGAGGCATCCTGTCCCCAGCTTGCCCCTGCACCAGGGGCTATACCCACAAGCAGGCCTCTATCTTGTATGCCTGCCTGGATAAGAATATTTTTAGCTTTAACCTTATTGCCTTGAGAAACAAATATATTTAAGTTACTATTTCCGGGCTTGATATTAACAAATTGCAATAGGTCTAAATAATATTCAACGGCGTGCCTATTATTATACCCATCTATATCTATTTTATCAGTCAGAAATCTACCTCGGTTCTTATAGTTAAAACCAATCCGTTTTTTAATCCCTAACAATTTGGATATTAAACTGTAACGATGCTCCAAAGAGAAATCAAAAACTGCCTCGAACTTTTCTTTCTTTATTGCAGATAATAGCCCTAAAAATCTTTTAATGCCTTCTAATCTTGACCTATGAAAGATCTTCTTAAGGTCGCCTCTGGATAGAGCAAATATTTTATCTATATCAGGATTATTGTTAATGATGCCTCTTACCCGTTCATTGCACCAATAGCCAATCCTGCTATCAGGATGGTTGTCTTTTATGGCCTTGGCAAGCGGAGTGGTAAACAACACATCTCCAATACCGAATGGATTAATTATAAGAAATTTTTTCAAATCTCTTTCTTGAAATTCTTTTGTTTTAATATCTGAACTACCTTTTTTATTTCCTGGCTTTTATTCTTAGAGCAAACCAAAATAGCATCTTTTGTATCGACTACAATGGCCTTCTCTAGCCCTAATGTAACTACAAGGCGATTATCCGACCAGACAGTTGTATTTTTGCTTCCTATATCTATATATTTGCCTCTAAATATATTGCCATCTTTATCCTTTCTTACAATCTCTTCTATTGCCTGCCAACTACCCATATCTACCCAGCCATAATCAGCAGGCAGTAATACCGCTTTCTTGGTCTTCTCCATTATGGCATAATCTATTGAGACGCAAGGTAATCCAGGCCATATTTTATTCAAATCTTTTTTATTTTTAATGCCCATTATTATTTTATAAGCACCGGGCCTAAACTTTTTAATCTCTCCTAACATTACATCCGGCCTAAATATAAAAATTCCACTATTCCAATAATACCTTTTATCTTTAATAAAACTTTTTGCTCTTGATAGTTTGGGCTTTTCAATATATCTTTGGACTCCATATATTTTTAAATTTTCTGTTTTTCCGGATGATTGAGGAGAAAGGGGCTTTGGATTTATCTTAATATAACCATAACCGGTCTCTGGCCTTTGGGGATGAATTCCTAATGTAACAATGAAGCTGAATCTTGCCATATCTATTCCTTCACTTAATAAATCCAAAAATCTCTTTTGATATCTGATAAAATGATCACTGGGCAATACTGCTATAACAGCATTCTTATCTTGGGTATTAATCCTTTTGGATAAAAGAGCAATAGGGGCAAGGGTATTTTTAGTCTGGGGCTCAAATAAGAAATTCTCTTTGGGTATATGCAAGTGCCGCAAACATTTTTTTATTTTTCTACTATGATTTTTGTTCGCGGCAATATAAATATTCTCCTTTTTTATTAGCTTGTCTATCCGGCATATTGTCTCCTCTATCATCGGCCTCTTTAGACAAACGCTAAGAAACTGTTTTGGCTCTAACTCTCTACTTAAAGGCCAAAACCGACTTCCTATGCCTCCGGCTAAAATAATCGCGTAATTCATCTGCTCAAAAATTCCTTTGCCTTATCAAATACCTCAGATACGGTGATATCTTTAAGATTATTTTTTGCAATTACAATGTTAACTCTAGAAGTCGGCCCCCATCTTCTGGAACTTTTTTCTGGCATATCATTTCTAAATAATGCAATGACTGGAATTCCTACACAAGAGGCAATATGAACCGGCCCACTATCTCCGGAAATCAACAGTCTGCATTTTTTTAAAAGTGCGGCTAATTGCCCTAAGGTCGTCTTTGCGGTCATATTAATAACATTGCTACCAAAATCATCAAATAATTCTCTGCTCTTGGCTAATTCTTCTCTTCCACCAATTATCAAAACTTTGGCATTGGGTTCTTGGGCCAATCTTCTGGATAACTGGCAGAAATTTTCTAATGGCCACTGTTTTATAGCATCGCTTGTCCAGGGGTGCACAGCAATTAAGCTATCTTCATTGCCTATTTTGAAATCTCTGAATAACCCATTAACTATACTGTCATTTATAGTCAAAGATAACGTCTTCTCTTGCGTCTTTGCGCCAATCAACCCAACCAATTCCAGATTATATTCTATCTCATGCTTCTGGCCCAGATATTCCCTGTCTTGCATTTTATGGGTAAGCAAGAATCCCCATTTCCTGTCATAACCTACCCGTATTGGGATACCGGCTAAATAAGTAAGGATATTAAATTCTTTACAAGGGTTTAACATTACTGCAATACCTATCTCTTTTGTTTTCAATGAGTTAAAGAGCTGAACCCTTTCTAATATTGAATGCCTTCCTTGATCCCATTCCATTATTTCATCTATAAACGGTATACTTTCGGCTAACTCTCTTACCGAGGAATTAACCACAGCGATTATCTTAGCGTTGATGAAAGTCTCCTTTAATGCGCGCAGGGCAGGTATATTAAGTAGAAACTCCCCGAACCTATCATTACGTACTACCAGTATATTTTTAATACTCTTTGGTTCTATCTGCATGAATAAATTTCTTAAGTGATAGTGATAAGCCTGCGAGATACCAAAATATTATGGCTACCCTTGAATAATAAAGACTGCTCTCGGTAAGGCCATTGACTAAAAATGCAATCAGGCAGGCTGAAAAAGAAAGCGAGATTATCTTAAAATAATTGCTATTTAGCTTCTTATAAATATCCCTGCATTGCCTAAATAATTTATAAAGCAACCAGATAAAAATACCTAAACCTGCTAACCCTATCTCTGCTGCCATATGCAGGAAATTATTATGGGCATATATATAATCTGAAGTAACTATATTACGGTATTCGGGAGATTCTTTATAATCTTTGTAGACTTTCATATAGTTATTTACTCCTACGCCTAACAGGGGATGCTGTTTTATCATATTCAGGGAATTCCTATAAATCGCTATCCGGTCATCGTTACAGAGGAATCTTAAAGGATTATGGTCAACTTCCTTTGCCCAATCCTTAACCGAGCGGGGGAGAATAAAGGGTGATATAAAAGTAAATATAATCAGGAATATAACCAACGCCTTATTCTTTCTTACTGCGCCTAAGAAAAATAAAGCTACGTATATTGCCAGCAGGGTTGGCCTGGAATAAGTAAGCAACGCGCCGGTTAAAACTATCAGGCTGATAAAAAACATCATCATCTTCTTCTTCTCTTTAAAATAATAAAGGGTTAACCCAAATATAAGAGGCGCGAATGCGCTGATATAAATCCCTAAAGTATTTGGGTCTTTAAATGAGGCGGTTGCGCGCATAAGGCCTATATTTATAACCGGAGTATAACCCCTTACGAAATCCCTGCCGGTTAATACCTGCCAGAACCCATCAAAAGAAACTAAAAGCGCGCCCGCGACAATTGAATATATAATTTTAGCCAGATGCCTTTCATCTTTTAGCTCTTCTCTAACAATAAATAATATAAACACATAACGTAATAATCTGAATATACCGCCTTTAAAGCTATCGCTATAATCTATAGAATTAAAAATGGATAAAAAAGATAGTGCCAATAATAACAACAACGGAATATTGATAGCGGTTTTTATAAATATAGGCTCTTTCTTCAATACCTTCTTGGCCAAAAAACTAATTATTAAGAATCCCATAAATATATTAGCCGGCGCATTAGCTATTGATATAGAAAAAGGTATAAAGACAATCGACCAATAGATTATATAATCTAAGTATTTAAGCATTCTTTGCATATGATTAACCTTTGAGCCGATACTTAAGGATAGCGCCTATTGCCCGGATGCCGTCTTTGGCTCTTATCTTTTTGCCTTCAGCATAAGTCCGGGGATGATACGCTATAGGAATTTCTATGATGCGTAATCCCGCTTTGGCAGCTTTAGCCACTATCTCTATCTCTATGGTAAAACTCTGTTCCTTAAGATTTAACATGCTGATTGTATCTCTACGGAATAATTTATAGCAGCTAAAGCAGTCATTCAGCCTGATATGGAATAAAAGATTTAATAAACCGGTCAAAAATCTATTACCGAGTTTATGTATAAATAAACCGTGGTAGCCTTCTTTGAATCTGGCCCCTAATACAATATCCGCTTTATCTTCTTTTATTGCCTCCATTAATTTTAAATAGTCGTTGGGCTCATATTCTAAATCCGCATCCTGGATGATTATAAACTCACCCCTTGCCTGGGTGAGCCCGGTTAAGAATGCTGCGCCTTTACCTCTATTGCTGCTATGATAGATGATTTTTAAATTATTATATTTAATGTCTCTTAAAATCTTCTCTGTCCCGTCGCAAGAGCCATCATCTACAAGGACTATCTCTTTATCAATATCTACGGCATTAATTTTCGCTAAAATCTGCCTGATGGTTTTTGCTTCGTTATATACCGGGACTATTACAGAAAGTAATGGCATTTTTAATTCATTTCAATATTTTATATATATGCACAGTATCATTTACAAATACAGGCATAAATTTACCAGGATTGGCTTTAGCCCAGGCATCTTCAATAGGGAACTCAATCTGGTTTGTCTGATGGAGAGAATAGACAAACAAATAATCGCTATGGCGATGGGACAGATTATTGCACCAGACAGAATAATCAGCATCACCGCGGTAATTGCCTTTTTCCTTTAAATTTCTATGGAAATCTGAAAAATCATACCTGCGCTGATAATCGGCATCGGGAAAATACTCTAATCTTGCAGGGTCAATTTTATTGACCGAAACATAAAAAACATCATTTTTAAGATTGGTGCCATATAAGGGGAACGGGACAGGCCTACCCACATAGGCGATGTTATTTCCGCTCGTATTCTTGTTTAACCAATCCCAGGCATAGGCGGCATCTGGCCAAAAACGGGGTTTTGCCATCTTTGGTGTTATATAACGGCTGAATTCATTCTGTAAATAATTCCGCTGGATGAGCCCCAGGCCTAAAATAAATAGTAAAAAAAAGATGCCGCAGGATACTAATTTAATCTTTCTATCTAAGTGTATA
>JAHIOW010000036.1 GCA_018895075.1 Candidatus Omnitrophota bacterium
CATTATTATCAATATCCGAGTCCGTGGATCCTGGATTGGAAAAATTATACCCTGAGGAGTTTATTTTACCGGGTTTCTAGGATTGAAAGGGTCTGCAGACTCGGTAATATTGGTTATTTTGCGCCGAATATCGTGGTTATAGCGGAAAAAAATTGAAAGAAAATAACACTCTCCTGTGTCTTATATAGTAGTAGGGCAGGTTTAAACCTGCCCTACTACTCTTGAATTAGCTGCAGATTGACTTTTAAGTTAAAAGCGGGTAGGTTTGTATATGGTAATTAAAAATCTGGAGGGATGAATGACAAAAGAGATGGTGGTTACTAAAATTGCTATTTTTAGGAAGAAAGAGATTAGGAAAACCATTCATAAGAATGAATGGTGGTTTGTGGTTGTTGATGTGATAGCTGCTTTAACAGATTCCGTTCAACCAGACGGGTATATAAAAGATATGCGTAGGCGTGATCCTGAGCTTTCAAAAGGGTGGGGGCAAATTGCCACCCCCCTTTCTGTGCAGACGCTTGGAGGGGCTCAAAAACTGAATTGTGCTAATACAGAAGGCATTTTCCGCATTATTCAGTCGGTTCCATCGCCTAAAGCTGAACCATTTAAACGATGGCTGGCAAGAGTCGGCTATGAGCGGATTCAGGAAATTGAAGACCCTGAATTGGCTACAAAGAGAACGCGGGCGTTGTATAAGGCGAAAGGATACAGCGATGCCTGGATAGAAAAGAGAATACGCGGCATAGCTATCCGCGAAGAACTAACCGATCAATGGCAAAAAAGAGACGTAAAGAAACCCAAAGAATACGAAATCCTAACCGCTGAGATATCGAAAGCAACTTTTGGCCTGACTCCATCTGCGTATAAAAAGTTTAAAAGGTTAAAGCGGGAAAATCTGCGGGATCATATGAATGACTTGGAATTGATCTTCTCAATGCTTGGAGAGGCATCCACTAAAGAAATCACCATAAATAAAAATGCTCAGGGATTTATCAAGAATAAGCAAGCAGCCCAAGAAGGCGGTGCTGTTGCGGGCAACGCGAGAAAAGAATTGGAAAGAAAGAGCGGTAAAAAAGTATTAACGCGTGAAAATTATCTAAAGAAAACTCAAGGCAAGAAACTCTTGAATTAGCTGCAGATTGACTTTTAAGTTAAAAAGGATATTGAAATGATTAAATTTGGCATTAGGCAGTCATTCGATAATATAGAACAGGTAGAAGAGAGATTTTCAAAATTGGATGCGCCTGTCGAGTTGGCCCTGCCTTACTACTGGGATATATATGAGCCTGTCAGGGGGCATTTAAGGGGTGTAGCAGATAAGATTCGGGCCTTTCATGTGGAAGTTCTAAACATACATGCTGTCCAAGCTCCCATTACAGATGAAAGATTTATGGTATGGGGGAAAGAAATAGCGGATTTTGCATCGATGATCAATGTAAAAACTATTACATTGCATCCTAACAATGTAAATAAGGACAAGGTTGTGCAGGAAAAAGCTCTTAAGAATTTAGAATATCTTGCCGATTTATGTAAAAACGAAATTATTTTTTGCATTGAAACCTTTACAGGCAAAAGGAGGGTATTTACTCCTGATGAAATAGTCGAATTTAACTTGCCTATGACTCTTGATACCACGCATATAAAAGATGATAAAAGGATATGGCACCTGCTTAGAAATTATAGAAATAATATTATGAATGTTCATCTTTCGGCTAAAGAAGAAGGTAAACAGCATTTGCCAATTGATAGTTTCTGTAAAGAAGTAGTTAGTTTTCTTATCCAAAACAAATGGGGCGGGAATGTAATATTGGAGTATTTATTTGAGTTTCATGATCAGATGTTAAACGATTTAAAATTACTGAAAGCAATGCAGTAGGTGTTAATAGAGTACCCTTACGCATTTTAGCCATGATACATTAAAAAAGATGCTTGAGGGGAGCGGTTTTAAGATTAAAAAAATCTACATAGGAAGGCCTATCCAATTACCTGCCTGGCATAAATATGTGGGGCATTATTATCAATATCCGAGTCCGTGGATCCTGGATTGGAAAAATTATACCCTGAGGAGTTTATTTTACCGGGTTTCTAAGGCCGAGAAGCTCTTAAGGCTTGGTAATATCGGTTATTTCGCCCCGAATATCACGTTAATAGCTGATAGGTTATAGCTCATAGGTCATAGGTCATGGCAGAACGTAAGGCTAAGGCTGAGGTTGAGATTCGAAGGTTATGATAAGCTATGTCTGCTCGAACAGCATTGTCTATTATCTTGACTAATGGCGAATTATATAGTATACTCCTAATAGGTTAAACTAATTAGGAGGATAGTCCTATATGGAAAACATCAAGAGAATCTTAAAATTAAAACTTCCCAGAGGCCAATCCGCGTTTTTATGGGGGCCGAGGAAGACGGGCAAAACCAGCTATCTTAAAGAACATTTTCCCGATAGCCTGTATTATGATTTCCTGAAGACGGATCTATTTTTTGAGTTGTCTAAAAGCCCGTCTTTATTCCGTGAAAGACTGCTTGCGAAAGAAGAGGGCCTTTTAAACAAACCTGTAATATTAGACGAGGTCCAGAAGATCCCGCAGATACTGGATGAAGTCCACTGGCTGATAGAAAATAAAAACCTGAGTTTTATATTATGCGGCTCAAGCGCCAGGAAACTGAAAAGAGGCCAGGCGAATCTACTGGGCGGCAGGGCGTGGCGTTACCGGCTTTTTCCGTTTGTAAGCCCGGAGCTTAAGAATATGGATTTACTCAGGGCGTTGAATCAAGGCCTTGTGCCTTCGCATTATCTGGATAATAAAAATTACAAAAAATCTTTAAAGGCGTATGTCCAGGATTATTTAAAAGAAGAAGTTTTTAATGAAGGGCTTGTCCGCAATATACCGGCTTTTTCCAGATTTTTTGATGCTATGGGCTATTCCCATGGAGAGCTGACTAACTATTCAAATATCGCCAGAGACTGCGGGGTGGACGCGAAGACCGTGAGGGAATATTATCAGATATTAGTAGATACATTGTTGGCGGTGAGGATAGAGCCTTTTAAGAAAAGACAGAGCCGTAATGTCATTATAAGCGCCCCGAAGTATTATTTATTCGATGTCGGAGTCAGCGGGATATTGACCAAGCGGCATTTAGAGGATACCAAGGGAGAAGAGTTTGGGAAGGCCTTCGAGCATTTCATTCTTATGGAGATAAACGCCTACCGCTCTTACAGCGAGTTAGATTTTGATATCAATTTCTGGAGGACGAAATCCGGCATGGAGGTGGATTTCGTCCTCGAAAAAGGAAAGGTAGCAGTAGAAGTAAAAGGTTCGAGCAGGATTGACAGCAGGGATTTAAAATCATCAAAGGTATTTATTGAAGAATGTTCTCCAAAAAGGGCCGTGCTCGTATGTAATGAGAAGGAGAAAAGAGTTAGAGGTAAGATAGAGATTATGCCATGGAGAGATTTTTTGTCTGAGCTATGGTCAGGCAATATTTTATAGTATGAAGAAAACCCTGCCCTTTCAATAATTCTCATATTCTTCACCATAGCTTTTCTGAATATCTTTCCCGCGTATCCTGCGGATAATAGCTCTAAAAGCAGGTATTTTTATCCATCAAGGGAAATAATAATTAGGCATTGACAGATGTACTGGATTGTGCTACACTTTATTACAGAAGGGGGGATTAATCTATGAGACACTCATTATCAATAAGTTTACCCGAGGGTATGTACAAACAACTCAAAACCGAATGCAAAAAAGAAAATGCAAACGGTAGTGAGGTAGTACGTCAAGCATTACGAGTATACTTCTTCAGGAGGGACTTTGCCCGAGCCCGCCAAAAAGCAATGATAGAAGCAGAAAAACGAGGCATCTCTCTCACAGAAGAAGAGGTCTTCAAAAAGATCTCATGAAGATGCTCTTTGATACCAACGTACTCATCTCTGCTTTTATCTCTTTCAAGAAAAGTAGTATATGCTATGAGATCATAGGCCACGCTATCGAAGAGCATGAACTCTACTATATTACTTTCATAATAGGCGAATTCAAAAGAGTTTTCAAAGAAGACTTTCATTACCCAGAATCAGTTATAGGCGAATTTGCCAAATTCATCACAAGATTTTTCACAAAGGGCAACACCGCAGATACAGTCGAAGAAATCTCTCGGGACTCTAAAGATGACCAGGTATTAGCCGATGCAGTAACTAACGACATAGACATTATAGTCACAGGAGATAAAGATTTACTCGAACTACAAAATTATAGAGGCATAAAAATCATATTACCCAGAGATTACTGGAAGTTATAAGATAACCCTCTATCATGCCAAAACCCAATTCTCTCAGAGACAGATTACGCAAAGCCGGTATCCATCATTATGATAAACTCATCCACGACCAACCCAAAGAATGGCTGATAGAAACCTTTAGTCATGGCGCTACTGACTACCATAGTTTGATTTTAGTTGAGAGAAAATAGAACCGTCCCCTGTTGCTGTTGGGGATATGGGAATGACAGTATGAGGATTTATGAAGATACTTAGGATAATAGCGAGACTTAATATAGGAGGGCCGGCTCGGAATGCGGTGTTGTTGACGGATGCTCTGTCACAAAGTAGGCCAGGTTTAAACCTGGCCTACAATTGTAGTTCGGAAGATAGTAATTATGAAACCGTGCTTGTGTGTGGAGAGGTTGGTTCTGGCGAAGGGGATATGATGTGGCTGGCAAAGGAGAAAGGGATCGAGCCGATGGTTGTGCCTGAACTTGGCAGGGAGCTTTCGTTTATCAATGACTGGCGGGCATTCTGGAAGATATATGGGATTATTTGTCGGGAGAGGCCGGATATTGTGCATACTCATACGGCTAAGGCAGGAACTTTAGGGAGGATGGCGGGGATTTTGTATAGAATAATGGATTCCCGCCTGCCTAGCGGCAAGGCCGCTGGCTTTCGCGGGAATGACAAAGCTTGCGGGAATGACAGAGAGGTTATTTTAATACATACTTTCCATGGGCATGTGTTTCATGGTTATTTTGGGAAGGTTAAGACTTGGTTTTTTGTTTGGATTGAGAAGATACTGAGCTTGTTTACAGATAGGATAATTACAGTGAGTGAGTCTTTGAAAAAAGAGCTTGTTGAGAGGTTCAGGATAGCGCCGGAAAACAAATTCTTTGTTATTGAATTAGGATTTGAATTGGGCGGATTATTAAAGTTACCAATTAGAGAAAATTCAGATTGTGTTAATATTGGGATTGTGGGAAGATTAGTGCCGGTGAAGAATCATAGGATGTTGTTAAGAAGCGTGAAAAAGCTCATAGCTCATAGCTCATGGCTCATAGGGAAAGTTAAGTTTGTTATCATTGGCGATGGGGAATTACGGCAGGAGTTGGAAAATTATGCCAGGGGATTAGAGATAGAGGATATAGTAGAGTTTAGAGGGTGGGTTAAGGATGTGAGTGAGATTTATCGGGATCTGGATATTGTGGTTTTGACTTCCCTTAATGAAGGGACGCCGGTATCGATAATAGAGGCAATGGCTGCGGGCCGGCCAGTTATAGCTACTAATGTGG
Organism: Candidatus Omnitrophota bacterium; assembly: GCA_018895075.1. Lineage (GTDB taxonomy): Bacteria > Omnitrophota > Gorgyraeia > Gygaellales > Profunditerraquicolaceae > JAHIOW01. The sequence continues at coordinate 5,560 of JAHIOW010000036.1, forward strand.
GTGGGGTGGCGGATATTGTAGAGGATGGGAAGAGCGGGTACTTGGTAGAGTCTGATAACGAAGAAGTATTTTCAGAGAAATTGTTAGATTTGATCAATAATCCGACTAAGAGAAGAATGTTTGGAGAATATGGCAGGGGATTGGTAAAAGATAGATTTTCAAAAGATAGGTTGATAAAAGATACGGAAGGGTTGTATAATAATATTTTGGATGGATTCCCGCCTGCCTAGCGGCAAGGCCGCTGGCTTTCGCGGGAATGACAAGGGGATGCGGGAATGACAGAGGGGTTTAAAATATGAGGGTATTGATTACTGGCGGGGCGGGGTTTATTGGGTCGCATCTGGCTGATGAATTGATAAAGGCCAGGGATGAGGTAACTGTACTGGATGATCTCTCCACAGGGAGATTTGAGAATATAGAGCACCTGGATGGCAACAAGAGTTTTAATTTTGTTGAAGGGACGATTCTTAATGAAGGCCTCGTAGATAAGCTGGTTGAGAAGATCGATGTAGTCTATCATCTGGCTGCTGCGGTTGGCGTGGATCTGATAGTAAAGAAGCCGCTCGAATCCCTGGTTACAAACATAAAGGGGAGTGAAATTGTCCTGGAGATGGTGTATCGCTATCATAAAAAGGCGCTTATAACATCTACATCTGAGATATATGGCAAAAATACCAGCGGCCCTTTAAAGGAAGACGACGACAGGATCCTGGGATCGCCTTTAAAGTCAAGATGGAGTTATTCTACTGCAAAGGCAGTGGATGAGATGCTGGCGTATGAATATTGGCGGCAGAAGAAGGTGCCGACTGTTATAGTCAGACTTTTCAATACAGTCGGTCCAAGGCAGACAGGCGCATATGGGATGGTGATACCGAGGTTTGTAACGCAGGCTCTTAAAGATGAAGATATAACTGTATATGGCGATGGGAAACAATCGAGATGCTTTTTGCATGTTAAAAATGTAATAACCGCGCTTACAAAACTGATGAATAATGAGAAGGCCGTAGGCAATGTATTTAATATAGGAAGCCAGGAGGAGATAACCATAGAAGAACTCGCGAAGAAGATCATAAAGATTACAAAAAGCAGCTCAAAGATAGTCTATATTCCTTATGATAAGGCATATGAAGAAGGGTTTGAAGATATGCAGCGCCGCGTGCCAGATACTACTAAAGCGAAAGCAGCAATAGGATTTAAGCCTACCATAGATCTGGAAGGTATCATAAGGGACGTGGTAGAGTACGCTCGAAGGATATGATGATTTTTAAAACTTATCTTATTCCGTTTCTGTGCTCATTTTTTCTTTCTATTATCTTAACGCCTTTTGTTAGAAAAATAGCGATACTAAGAAAGTGTGTTGCCAGGCCAAAAGAGGACAGGTGGAATAAAAAATATACAGCCCTTTTTGGCGGCGCAGCTATTTTTATTTCCTTTCTTATCCCGTATCTTTTTTTTGTAAAGATCAATATTGAGAGACTGGGTATTTTAATATGCGGCGCTATTATTTTTGGTGTGGGCCTTTTTGACGATATTGTTCATATAAAACCTTATACGAAACTGATAGGTCAGATAATAGTGGCTTCTTTATTGGTTAGCTTTGGCGTAAGCATAAAGATAATACCTTACCAGATTTTAAGCATTCCTCTTACGATTCTCTGGGTAGTAGCGATCATAAACGCCTTTAATCTCTTAGATAATATGGACGGGCTTTCGTGCGGGGTAGGGGCTATTGTGAGCGCCGCCTTATTTATATGCGCTTTTTTAAATGGGAATATAACAGGATTACCGGCCTTGATATTGGCGGGGAGTTTATTGGGATTTTTAAGATATAACTTCAGCCCGGCAAAGATTTTTATGGGGGATTCAGGCAGTATGTTTATCGGATTTATGCTTGCCACGATGACGCTCCAGGAGAGCTGGAAAGAGCCCACATCTTTAGTGATGATAGTGGCTATACCAGCGCTTCTTTTAATCGTGCCCCTTCTTGATACTGCTTTTGTGACGCTTGCCAGGAGCATGAATCTGCGCAGGGTTTTTCAGGGAGGCAAGGATCATATATCGCACAGGATGGTGGTGTTGGGCCTTTCTGAGAGAAAGACAGTCCTGGTGTTATATGTTATAAGCGCGGTTTTTGGGGGCATTAGCCTGCTGTCAATGGTAGTGAGCCCCATGGTTACGACTATCTTAATTCTCCTGACCTCTGTATCTTTGATTTATTTTGCGGTATTCCTCGGCAAGGTCAAGGTATATTCTGATTCAGAGATAAACGGCCTTAAAAAGAAAAACGGCAATGTGGTGTTGAATAATGTCTTGATGCACAAGAGAAGGATCCTTGAGGTGGGGGTTGATTTTACATTGATATGCGTAGCGTATGTCTCTGCCTATCTATTGAGGTTTGAAGGGATATTGTCTTATGCAAATCAGGACCTGATCGTAAAATCTCTGCCTATCATAGTTATTATAAAATATATAGTTTTCTTTAAGTCCGGGCTCTACAGGGGTATCTGGAAATATGTAGGCATGAGGGATCTTATAAATGTTTTCAAGGCAGTGTCGCTTAGTTCGATCGTTTCTTCTGTCCTGATACTTTTTATATGGAGGTTTCAGGGGTTTTCAAGGACAGTCTTTATCATTGACTGGCTTTTGCTGTTCGTGTTCATCTCGGGCGCCAGGATCCTTGAGAGGATATATAAAGAGATATTTGACCAGGTCAGTTTAAACGGCAAGAAGGTTTTGATCTACGGGGCAGGGGATGCAGGGGAATCTGCCCTGAGAGAGATAAAGAATAACAAGGCCCTGCAGTATAAGCCAGTAGGCTTCGTAGATGATGATGAGGAAAAGATAGGAAGGCGGATCCACGGCGTTCCGGTGCTTGGCTCGAGAAGCGATATCTCGAAGATAGTAAAGCATAATGATGTGAACGAGCTTTTGATAGCAATCCCCAGGCTGCCAAAAGGCGTATTTGAGGAAATGACAGGTTTCTGCAGGGGCCTGGATATAAGCTGTAAGAGGGTCCAGGATATTTTCCCGCAATAAATTCCGCAAGTAATTTTAAAACCCGCTTTTGAATTAACTTTAAAAGCGGGTTTTGAGAATGTCGAGTTTTTAGATTCCCACTTTCGTGGGAATGACAGCACCCCCTGTTAACTCACCGATTACAGCGGTTTTAATTTCGAGATTGATTGTTGCACATTTTTATGATAAACTACAAATACGATGTTTTTTAAGATTACCAATAAAGTGAGATAGCATAGCGAAAATAAAGTTAGTGAGGAGGTATTTATGAAATATTCCTTAACAGCAATCATTGAACGGGAAGGTGATGGATACGTTGCTTTGTGTCCGGAGATAGATATTGCGAGTCAGGG
>JAHIOW010000037.1 GCA_018895075.1 Candidatus Omnitrophota bacterium
CATATCCTGGTGGTGGCTGACCTTTTAAAGGTAGATGAGATTTATCGGGCAGGGGGGGCGCAGGCAATCGCTGCCTTGGCATATGGGACAAAGACCATCCCCCGGGTCGATAAAATCGTTGGGCCAGGTAATATCTATGTAAATGAGGCAAAAAGACAGGTCTTTGGGAATGTGGATATTGACATGATGGCCGGCCCTACGGAACTGGTCATTATCGCCAACCGTCATAGCGACCCTAAATTTATTATTGCCGATCTTAAGGCGCAGGCTGAGCATAAGCAGGGGATAAGTATCTTGATTACGAATTCTAAGAATTTAGCCAAAGAGATAAAATCTCAAAGTGATCATATGAAGGGGTTTATTATTTTAACTAAGAATCTCCGGCAGGCAGTTGAGATTACTAATGAAATTGCCCCCGAGCATCTGGAGATCCTGGTAAAAAATCCACAAAGGTTAATCAAAGGGATAAAAAATGCAGGGGCAATATTCTTAGGGCCTTTTAGTCCTACTGCTGTAGGGGATTATGTTGCCGGTCCAAGTCATGTTTTGCCCACAGGAGGGACGGCAAGATTTTTCTCCGGTTTATCCGTATTTGATTTTGTTAAAAGCAGCCACATAATCAGTTATTCAAAAAAGGCGCTGGAGAAGGTAAGGGAACCGTTAGAGAAAATTGCCAGCATTGAAGGATTAAACAAGCATCTGGATTCGGTTCAGATAAGATTTGACCAACAAAAAGAAGGTAAGTCGCAATGAAAAAAAGAAGTAAAACCATAAAAAGAAAGACCAGGGAAACGAATATAACTGTCAGATTGAATATCGACGGTAGCGGAAAATCAAAGATAAGCACAGGTATTGGCATTCTAGATCATATGTTAGAATTATTCGCCTTTCACGGGTTATTTGATCTGGAAATTAAAGCCCTGGGTGATTTAAAAATAGATATACATCATACAAATGAAGATATCGGCATTGTATTGGGAGATGCCTTTAAAGAAGCCTTAGGAGATAAGGAAGGTATTAAAAGATCCGGTTATTTTTCTTGGCCAATGGAAGACGTAGTGGCTAATGTAGCCGTGGATATTAGCGGAAGAGGATTTTTTAAGGGAATAATTAGAGAACCTGCGGGATATCCCGAACCCCAAGATGAAACAGGATATTCTTTTGCCTATGCTAATCATTTTTTTGAGGCATTTGCTAAGAAAACGGGGATGAATTTAAGCATTAAGCTTTTAAACTCAACAACCGATTTACATACTAACTTAGAGCCTATCTTTAAGGCCTTAGGTAAAACTTTGGATGAGGCCACTACCGTAGACCCTCGCAGAAAAGGTGTGCCTTCCACAAAAGGTATAATTGATTAGATGATTGCAATTATTGACTATGGAATGGGCAATATTCATAGCGTACAGAAGGCATTAGAGTCTTTTGGGGCAGAAACTGTGGTTACTAACCAGCCCCAGGCTATCAAGGCCTGCGATAAAGTAATTTTACCTGGTGTGGGCGCATTTGAGGATGCATTGGCGGAATTAAAAAAATATAATTTAATATCCGCATTGTGCGGCCATATAAAAAGCAAGAAGACTTTTCTGGGTATCTGCTTAGGGTTGCAGCTTTTATTTAGCCAGAGCCAAGAGGCAAACCATTCTAAAGGGTTAGCAATCCTTAAGGGTAGAGTCGTAAAATTTCCGGATACAAATGGACTTAAGGTTCCCCATATAGGTTGGAATCAATTGAAAAAGGCGGCAGAAGATTGTCCTTTGCTCAAAGATATCCCTGATAAATCTTATGTTTATTTTTGCCATTCATATTACGCTGTGCCTGATGATGATATCGTTGCTGCAACCTGCGATTATGGAGTTGAGTTTGCCGCCGTTGTCTGCAGGGATAATATATACGGCGTACAATTTCATCCTGAGAAAAGCCAGGCTCTCGGCCTTAAGGTGATAGAAAATTTTATCAATCTATGTTAATAATTCCTGCTATAGATATAAAAGATGGTAATGTAGTAAGGTTCACGCAGGGTAGGTTAAATAAGAAGATATATTCAAGATCCCCTGTAAAGACAGCTACTCATTGGGTGAGGCAGGGTGCAAAACTTATACATGTAGTAGACTTAGACGGCGCAATCAGCGGTGCCCCTAAGAATTTAGATATAGTAAGAGAGATTGCCAGTAGCCAGAAAGTGCCCATACAATTCGGCGGAGGGGTCAGGAAAATAGAGACTGTAAGAAAATTACTTGATTATGGTATATCCCGCGTAATTATTGGCACAAAGGCAATAGAAGATAAGTTTTTTTTAAAAAGGGCCTTTAGGGAGTTTAAGCAAAAGGTTATCGTAAGCGTAGATGTTAACAATAGTCAGTTATTAATCAGAGGGTGGCGGGTAAGTTCCAGAGATACAGATATATCGGCATTTGCCAGGGCATTGAAAGAAATCGGTTTTAAACAGTTAATTTATACTGATATTTCTAAAGACGGTACACTTAAGGGGCCTAATATAAGAGGGGTAAAGAAATTATTAAAAGAAAGCGGAATAGAAATTATTGCTTCAGGGGGCATATCTTCCTTGGCAGATATAAACAAGCTAAAAATCCTGGAAAAGGAAGGGTTAGCGGGAGTAATTGTAGGTAAGGCTTTATATGAGGGCAGGTTTACTTTAACAGCAGCTTTAAAGCTGGCATAAGCGAGGGCAAATGTTAGCCAAGCGTATCATTCCTTGTTTAGATATTAAAGAAGGCCGCGTAGTAAAAGGTATAAAATTTTTAGGCCTCAGGGATGCCGGAGATCCGGTAGAGGTGGCTAAGATTTATGACCGTCATCAAGCAGATGAACTTGTATTTCTGGATATCACTGCCAGTTTTGAAGAGAGAAAGACCTTGATGGGGTTAGTAGAAGATATAGCAAAGAATATATTTATGCCTTTTACGGTAGGGGGAGGCATTAGAGATATTGATGATATAAGAGGCCTCTTAAATGCCGGAGCAGATAAGGTATCTATAAATACTCAAGCGGTAAAGTCGCCTGACTTAATCGCTCAATCTTCCAGAAGATTTGGCAGTCAGTGTATCGTAGTTGCCATAGACGCCAAATTGCATATTGCAAATGGCAAATCGCATATCGAAAAAAAAACGATAAGCGATAAGCCAGAAGCGATAAGCAAAAAGTGGCTGGTCTATATAAACGGAGGAAGAACCCCTGCTGAATTGGATGCTATAGAGTGGGCAGGTGAGGTAGCTAAGTTAGGCGCTGGTGAGATCCTATTGACGAGCATGGATTACGATGGTACAAAAGACGGTTATGATATAGACTTAACCAAGGCAATTACCAGTACGGTAAATATTCCTGTTATTGCTTCAGGTGGAGCGGGCAGGTTGCAACATTTTTATGATGTCCTAACCACTGCAGACGCCTCTGCTTGTCTAGCCGCTTCAGTTTTTCATTTTCAGGAATATTCAATAAGGCAGGTAAAAGAGTATTTAAATGAAAGGGGCGTTAGAGTCAGATTATGAAGAGAGACAAATTTAATCTTGAGGCGTTAAGGTTTGATAAAAAAGGATTGATGCCGGCAATAATTCAGGATTATAAGTCAGGTAAAGTCCTGATGCTTGCCTACATGAATCTGAAATCACTTAAACGGACATTAAAATTAAGAAAGACATGTTTCTGGTCGAGGAGCAGGTCGGAGTATTGGATAAAGGGTAAGACTTCAGGTAATTATCAGTTTGTAAAATCGATAGCCTATGACTGCGACATGGATACCCTGCTGATCAAAGTGCGTCAGATCGGCGTTGCCTGTCATACGGGGAATAAATCATGTTTTTACAAAACGATAGTTTAATGTTTAAAGTTTAATGTCTAATGTAAAACATTAAACATAGTACATTAAACATAAAACAATAAAATATGTATTATCCTTCATTACAAGAGTTCCTAAAATTATCTAAGAAGGCCAACGTTATTCCTGTGTATAAAGAGATTAGCGCGGATCTAGACACCCCGGTATCCGCGTTTTTGAAGATGCCAAAAGATGACTATGCGTTTTTACTGGAGTCGGTGGTGGGGCAAGAGAAGATTGCCAGATTCTCTTTCTTGGGGTCTCATCCCTCTTTGGTTTTTAGAAGTAAAGGCAGAAATATAGAGATAAAATATCCCCATAAAAACTCATCCAAAAAGTTTGTTACTTCCAGCAATCCGCTTAATGAAATTAGAAATATTATGAAGGATTTTAAGTCCGCCAGAATTAAAGGACTCCCCCGTTTTTATGGAGGGCTGGTGGGGTATATCGGTTATGATATGGTAAGATTTTTTGAAAATATACCAGATAAAAATCCTGACGATTTAAGATTGCCGGATTCTACCTTTATCTTGACTGATACTATACTTTGCTTTGATCATATTAATCATACTATAAAGATTATCTACAATATTATATTAAGGCCAAGGGCGGGTAAGCTTTCTAAAATCAAAAAGACAAATATTTATTATAACGCTATCAAAAAAATAGAATCCATACACCAAGAATTGAAAAAGCCGCTTCTAGGCAAAGCAAAAAAAGATCTTAAAGGGATTTACCAGCATAAAAAACAAGATCTCAAGCTAGCTTCTAATTTTAAAAAACCCGAATTCTGCAGTATTGTCAATAAAGTCAAGAACCATATTAAAAAAGGGGATATTATTCAGGCGGTTTTATCTCAGAGGTTTAAGATAAAGATAAAGAAAGACTCCCTTGATATTTATCGTGACTTAAGAAGCCTCAACCCTTCGCCTTATATGTTCTTTTTAAAATTACAAGATGTGACATTAATAGGGGCTTCGCCTGAGATGTTGGTACGTTGCGAAGACGGCGTAGTTGAAACTAGGCCTATTGCCGGCACACGGCCGCGCGGAAAGACGGAAGGAGAAGATAATAAATTAGAGCAGGAATTACTCAATGATGCTAAAGAAAAGGCAGAACATATTATGCTGGTAGACCTGGGAAGGAATGATCTGGGCAGGGTATGCAAGTCAGGCGAGGTAGGGATTAATGAGTTTATGGTTGTAGAAAAATACTCCCATGTTATGCACCTGGTTACGGAGATAAGCGGTATCCTTGATAAAAGATATAATATTTATGATGCCTTAAAGGCTTGTTTTCCTGCCGGCACAGTATCCGGAAGCCCTAAAATCCGCGCCATGGGGATAATCGATGAATTAGAAAATTTACGGCGTGGTCCCTATGCAGGATGTGTGGGGTATTTTAGTTTTTCACATAATATGGATACCTGTATAACGATTAGGACAATAATTATTAAGGACAATATTGCCTATATCCAGGCAGGCGCAGGTATTGTGGCGGATTCAAGGCCACAGAAAGAATATTATGAATCAGTTAATAAGGCTAAGGCGTTGATCGAGGCAATTAAAAGATAAGGAGGTTAGAAAAGATGGCAGTACATATACGATTGAAAAGGATCGGCAAAAACCCCAAAAAGAGGCCCTATTTTCGGATTGCGGTTTTTGACGCACAAAAGGCACGCGATGGCAGATCTGTTGAAGAAATAGGTTCTTACAATCCGTTAACGAAAGTGATAAAGTTAAATCAAGAACGGTTTGATTATTGGACAAAAAATGGCGCACAGCCTACTGAGGCGGTAAAAAAACTGGCCAAGAAAATAAAAAAGGAGGTTAGAAATGCCACAGGCACCAGCAGCTAATCCTATTGTAAATTTATTTCCTTTAATTCTTATATTTATTATTTTTTATTTTTTACTTATTCGTCCGCAGAAGACGAAAGAGAAAGAACACCGGCAGATGCTCACAGGCCTGAATAAAAATGATGAGGTGGTTACTTCCAGCGGTATACACGGTACTATAGTAAATATCAAAGATAAAACTGTAACTTTAAGAATAGATGATAATGTTAAAATAGAAATAGATAAGAACTCTATTGCCTACAAAAAACAAGCCTAACCTAAAAGACGGCCTAAGCCAGATATGAAAAAAAGGCTCCTTTACAAGATAATTCTTATTTTGGGAATCCTTGGTATTTGCGTCTATTTCGCCTTCCCTTTAAATAAAAGGATAAATTTAGGTTTAGATTTAAAAGGCGGGATGCATCTTGTGCTTAAGGTTGATACTACCCATTTAAGCGATGAGGCTAAAAAGGATGTTGCAGACAGGGCATTGGAGGTAATCAGGAACAGGATTGATGAGTTTGGCGTAAGAGAACCCTCTATACAAAAACAAGGAATAGATGAGATTGTAATACAATTGCCCGGTATAACTGATAGAGAACGCGCAATAGAATTAATCGGTAAAACTGCCCTCCTGGAGTTTAAACTCCTGACAACCGATAAGGAGAAACTAAGTCAGGCATTGGCAGGTAATGTCCCTGAAGGGTATGAGTTGAAATATAGCCAGGAGGACAAGGAACCGTTACTTTTAGAAAAACAAGCGGTTTTAACCGGTGATGCCCTTAAGGATGCCTCTGTCCGTTTTAACCAAAGCGAATTTAATGAACCTCTTGTGGGCATAGAATTTAATCCCGAAGGCGCAAAACAGTTCGCAGAGATCACCGTTAATAATATAGGTAGAAGATTAGCCATTCTTTTAGACGGTAAGGTTCAATCTGCGCCACGTATCAAAGAGGCAATTCCTTCTGGTCAGGCAGTAATCCAGGGCCGTTTTACTATTGAACAGGCCCAGGATTTGGCAATTGTCTTAAGGGCAGGCGCCTTACCTGCCCCGATGTATATAGAAGAAGAAAGGACTGTTGGCCCATCATTGGGTAGGGATTCCATAAGTAAAGGGGTCAAAGCAACTATTATTGGCAGCATACTTGTTTTTATCTTCATGATTTCTTATTATTTATTAGCGGGCCTTGTATCAGTGGTCGCTCTTTTATTTAACTTAATAATGATTTTAGGGGGATTGGGTATGTTGCCAATCTTATTCCCTGGCATATCTGCAACTTTGACCCTGCCTGGTATTGCCGGCATAATATTGTCTTTGGGTATGGCAGTAGATGCCAATGTTTTAATAAATGAGCGCATAAGGGAAGAGTTGGCTACCGGCAGGTCCCTGCGTACCGCTATAACAAATGGCTATAGTAAGGCATTCAGGGCAATCTTTGATTCCAATTTTACCACTTTAATTGCAGCATTTTTATTATTCCAATTCGGGACTGGCCCGATAAGAGGCTTTGCCGTAACTTTAACCATAGGCCTGTTGGCAAGTATGTTTACCGCTATAGTGGTAACCCGTACTATCTTAGAAGCACTTCTTAATTTGGGAGTTTTAAAGTCTTTGCCCATGTTGCGGTTAATCGGACAGACCAAGATAGATTTTATTGCTAAAAGAAAAATATTTTATGCTCTATCATTAATAGTTATAGCTGTCGGCTTAACCGCTTTCTTTATGAAAGGCAGGGATGCCTATGGGATTGATTTTGCGGGCGGCCAACTTCAAGAATACAGTTTTAAAGACGCGGTATCCATAGAAGATACAAGGGCGGTTTTAAGAGGTATGGGTGAAGGAGATGCCTCTATCCAGCAGTTTAAAGAAAATCCCCGTGTTGTCTTAATCAGAACAGCTATGGATAAAAGCGATACTATCACCAATAAATTAAAAGAAAGATTTCCTGGTCAGAAAATAGAGATATTAAGGATAGAAAAGGTCGGCCCGGTGGCCGGCAAGCACCTAAAAACCAAGGCATTAAAGGCAATTATCTGGTCATTGGCCGGGATCCTGCTCTATGTAGGTTTGAGGTTTAAACATCTTAGTTTTGCCCTTGCCGGTGTAATCGCCCTCTTTCATGATGTGCTGGTAACATTGGGTTTTTTAGCTATTACCGGTAGACAGATAGATATCCTAAGTATTACTGCTTTCCTGACTATTGCCGGTTATTCTATAAATGATACCATTGTCATCTATGACCGGGTCAGAGAAAACACCCGCCTCTTACAGCATAAAATGAAACTGCGGGAGCTTATAAACCTGAGCGTCAATCAGACATTGAGCAGGACGTTTCTTACCTCTGTCGTTACATTATTGGTGGTGGTCTCCATTTTATTCTATGGCGGCCAGGTATTAAGTAATTTCGCCTTTGCCTTATTTGTAGGTTTTATCTGCGGTACTTATTCCACTATCTATATCGTCTCACCCTTAGTCCTTGCCTGGGAGACTCGCAAATCTCATAGTTAATACGTGATGTTTAAGTCATTAAAAATATATATAGACGAAAATATTGATTTAGAGAATATTGTCTTGAGTCTGGTTGACTTTGGATACAAAAGACAGGAGGCCTGTGGCGAAGAAGGGGATTTTTCCAGGCGCGGCGCAATTTTAGATATATTTCCTTTTAGTTTTGAAATGCCCATACGTATTGAATTAGAAATAGATAAGGTCATATCCATAAAGACGTTTAATCCTTCTACTGGCAGCCCCCTCTGGGAACATAAAATGGTGATTATTCTGCCCGTAAAGAAGCCAGGCGCCTTAAAGACCATGGCCTTTAAGGAAGAGTTTCCTTTAGAAAGTTTTATAGACTTAAATATTGGCGACTATGTTGTACATAATCAGCATGGCTTAGGAAGATTCTTGGGGTTAAATAAAATAAGGATCCAGGATAAATACAAAGACCACCTGGTAATTGAATATGACCGCCAGGAGAAGTTATTTGTACCGACAGAACAGATGCATTTGGTGCAGAAATATATCGCCTTTCAGGTGAGGAAACCAAGGTTAAATAGGTTAGGAACAAAAGAATGGCAGAGGACTAAAGATAGGGCCAAGAAAGGCATACAGAAGTTAGCCTGGGAGACTTTATCGCTACAGGCAATGCGCCTGAGTATATCAGGGTTTACCTATTCCCCTGATACCGAATGGCAGAGACAATTTGAGGCAACCTTTCCTTATAAAGAAACTCCTGATCAGATAAAGGCCACGCTTGATGTAAAAGAAGATATGGAATCAAGCAGGCCTATGGATAGGCTGCTTTGCGGAGATGTCGGATATGGTAAGACCGAAGTAGCAATGCGCGCTGCGTTTAAGACAATGATGGATAATAAACAGGTTGCCTATCTTGTACCTACAACAATTTTGGCCGAACAGCATTGTCATAACTTTAGTGCGCGCTTGCAAGATTTCCCTATAAATATCCAGATGCTTTGCCGATTTAAATCCAAGAGTCAGCAACGCCAGATTATTGAGGGTTTGGCGGGTGGCACGGTGGATATAGTAATTGGAACGCACAGGCTATTATCCGAGGATATCAAATTTAAGGATTTGGGTCTGGTAATTATTGATGAGGAACAGCGTTTTGGAGTAAGGGCTAAAGAGAAATTAAAAACCCTCAGGCTAACCACCGATGTGCTTACCTTGACCGCCACGCCTATACCCAGGACCCTGTATATGAGCCTTATGGGTGCCAGGGACTTGTCGGTCATAAACACCCCTCCCCAAAACAGATTGCCTATAAAGACCATTGTGGTAGAATATGATTCAGAATTGATTGTCCAGGCAATCATCAGGGAGTTAGAGAGAAAAGGGCAGGTTTATTTTGTCCATAACCGTATTCATGATATCGAAAGGGCGAAAGGAAAGATTGCCAGGATTTTGCCTTCTCATATTAGACTTACTGTAGCCCATGGGCAGATGCCCCCCAGGGCCCTAGAGAAGGTAATGATTGATTTTCTAAATGCCAAGATAGATGTCTTAATCTGCACGATGATTATAGAATCCGGGATTGATATCCCTAATGTTAATACCATTATTGTAAATAATGCCCATACTTTTGGATTATCAGATCTTCATCAGTTGCGGGGGAGGGTAGGCAGGTTCGACCGGCCTGCCTATGCTTATTTTATGATTCCTAAAACCAAATTTTTAGATACAGGTGCAAGAAAGAGGCTTCAGGCTATTGGAGAATACTGCTATCTGGGTTCGGGGTTTAAGATTGCCATGGAGGATCTAGAAATCAGAGGGGCAGGTAATCTTTTGGGTTTAGAACAACACGGATTTATTGCCCTCGTAGGATTTGACCTCTATTGTAGATTATTAAAAGAGGCCATCAGTAATTTTAAGAACTTAGGAAAGTATAACAATGGATAAAATCAAAAATCAAGAATCAAAAATCAAAATCACAACTCAAAAACTAAAATTTTTCGTTTTAAGTTGTGGTTTTACGTTTTGCGTTTTGGCTTTTACATTAAGTTGTTTTGCTCAGGATAAAATCGTGGCCATTGTCAATAACGATATCATTACCCAGAAAGATTTAAATGATTTTATTAATTTTATGCGCATGCAATTGTCAGCAGAATATAAAGAAGCAGAGTTAGAAAATAAAGTGGAGTCTATAAAATCGGATTTGCTGGATAGATTGATTGAGGACCGCATTATCCTGCAGGAGGCAAAGAAGGATAAGCTAGAGATTGATGGGAATAAAGTAAAGGAAAAGATAGACCAGATAAAAAGGCGTTATGTCTCGGATAGAGAGTTTCAAGATGCATTATCCCAACAGGGCCTGGTGCAGGCAGATTTAGAATCCAGGATAAGAGAGCAGTTGCTTATGTATAATATTATTGATACCAGGATAAGAAGGGAAATTTTAATTAAACCGGGTGAAGTCACAGATTTTTATCAGCAGAATTTAGAGGAATTCACAATTCCCGAACTAAGGGAGTTTAATTTTATAATTATAGATGATAAAGATCTATCCCGGGAGGTATTCAATAATTTAAAAGACAACCAAGATTTTGCTGGCGTAGCAAAAAAATACTCTCTGGCGGTAGAAAAATCGAGCGCTAAAAAAGGGCAAGAATTAAGAGAAGATATCGAGAGGGCAATATTTACGCTAAATCTAGGAGAGTCATCAGAGCCGACTGAGATTGAAGATAGTTTCTATATTTTTAAATTAGTTAATATAATCCCGTCTCGACAACAGGTCTTATCCGAGGCTCAAGATAGAATTTATGCATTTTTATTTGAAATGAAAATGCAAGAGGGATTAACTAGATGGTTAGGCGGGCTTAAAGAACATTCCTATATTAAAATCTTAGAGGATTAACCGGATGGGAAACCAGGGATATAGGATAAAAGTGGGAATTACTATGGGTGATCCGTCTGGTATAGGCCCAGGCATAATTGCAAAGTCTATAGGAAGGCTTAAAAGTCAGGCCGAGTTTATTATTATTGGGGATAAATGGGTATTTGATAAAAATCTAAAATTTAAAATCCCTGCTTGTCCGGCAGGCAGGCAAAAACCAAAATTTAAGTTTATAGATCTGAATAATGTGCCACATAAAAATTTTTCCTTTGGTAAAGTCAAAAGAGACTACGGTAGAGCTTCTATGGAATATCTGGAGAAGGCCTTGGAATTAATTAAGGCTAGAGAAATCGACTGTCTGGTAACTTGTCCTATTTCTAAGGAGGCCGTCAATTTAGCAGGCTTTAATTGGCCCGGTCATACTGAATATTTAGCCAGATATTCACAGAGCAATGATTTTATAATGATGTTATTGAATAAACAATTGAAAATTACACTAGTCACTAGACACATACCCCTTAAAAGCGTCTGGTTGCAATTAAACAAAGATAAGATATATAAGGCCATCAGTTTAACTTATAAGTCCCTAAAAGAAATATTTCTCATCAAGAATCCACGTATCGTAGTCTGTGGTTTAAATCCCCATGCCTCTGATAATGGACTTATAGGCAAAGAAGAAAATGGGATTATTAAACCAGTGTTAAGAAATTTAAGGAGAAAGATAAGGTATCTGGATGGCCCATTATCCGCTGATGTAGCAATTTCAAAGGCAAACCGAAAAGAATATGACTGTGTAGTGGCTATGTATCACGACCAGGCGTTAATACCGTTAAAGATGGATGGTGATTCTCCGGGTGTAAATATTACCCTTGGTCTGGATTTTATCAGGACGTCGCCTTTACATGGCACTGCCTTTGATATCGCAAAAGACCATACCTTGGCTAACCCTCTTTCCTTAATCGAGGCAATTAAACTGGCTATAAGATGTACCTCAAACCTAAGAAAAGATTAGGACAGAATTTCCTCATCGATAAAAATATTCAAAAAAAAATAATTAATGCCTGTGAGCTTAAAACAACCGATATTGTATTAGAAATAGGTGCAGGCAGGGGAGAGTTAACCTATTTCCTCGCTGATAGGGTCTCAAGAGTCTATGCGGTTGAGGTAGATGCGTATTTATGCAAGACCTTAAAAGATAATCTCGGAGGGCATAAAAATGTAAGAATAATCAATCAGGATATATTAAAGTTTAATTTAAGAAGATATTTTGGAAAATCAAAAAATAAAATAAAGGTAATTGGAAATATCCCTTACTATATTACCACCCCCATTATCGCGCATCTTCTAAGATACATGGGTCAGATCGAGAGCGTCTTTATTACAGTACAAAAAGAATTAGGCAGAAGAATGACTGCTCACCCTGGCTCGAAAGAATACGGATCTCTTAGTTGTTTTGTTCAGTACTATACTAAAGCAAAGATTCTATTTTTGATAAAAAAGACCTGTTTCAGGCCCATGCCAAAAGTAGATTCTTGTTTCCTAAGATTAAAGATAGCAACAGAACCACAGGTAAAGGTAAATAATAAAAAGAGATTTTTTAAAATCATTAGAGCGGGTTTTAATAAGAGAAGAAAAACATTAAGAAATAGCCTAAGAGGTATTATTTCACCTTCTAAATTACAGACATTTTTTGACAAATATGGTATAGATATCAATATCCGCCCCGAATGTCTCACCTTGGAAGACTTCGCCAATTTAGCGAATATATAAAAAATTAAAAAAAAGATTGACAAAAGAATTTTATTTAGTAAAATATAGTTCTATGTATTTTGACAAGTAGACCACGTATGTAGATAGCAATTACTCTACAAACCTATATTATAATTAGATGCTTGAGATTAAAGAAATTAAGCGCCTGTATCAAAAAGGTAAATCTGCTGCTGAGGTAGGCAAAGACTTAGGGGTCTCCTGGCGAAAGGTAATTTATCTTATGGATAAATACGGGGTTAAACGCCGTTCACGCAGCGAAGCAATCTATTGCAAACATAATCCCGATGGAGATCCATTTAAGATTATAAAACAATTGACGCCGCAGCAGGGACTTTTGAAAGCTTTGGCATTGGGATTATATTGGTCTGAAGGCTCTAAATACAATCCTATTTCAATACGATTAACTAATTCCGATCCGTCTTTATTAAAGATATTTATTAAGTTCCTCAGAGACATATGTGGCGTAAATCATCAAAAAATTAAACTATGGTTGACTGTTCATCCTGATACGTTAATCCAAAAGGCTCAAGACTACTGGAGCTATCAGCTGAATATACCCAGTTCGCAATTTAGTAAAACAGTAATTATTAACCATCACGGAAACGGAACTTTTAAAAACAAGTCTCTCTATGGTGCAGCTACAGTGTGTGTACATAATATGAAACTAAGGCAAATTATACAGGAATGGTTGAATGACTATGCCCACGTAGCTCAGTCGGTAGAGCACATGCATGGTAAGCCTGAGGTCACCGGTTCGATTCCGGTCGTGGGCTTTTGAGAATGGGCTCTTAAAAAGTTTTCTCATATGCGCGAGATTATCACATTAGGATGTACTATTTGCAAAAATAGGAATTATACAACCACAAAGAATAAAAAATTGCAACAGGAGAAACTAGAGCTAAGTAAATTCTGTAAATTCTGTCGTAGGCATACGATACATAAAGAGATAAAATAGGAGCGTCGGTTAATGGCAAACCAACGGTCTCCAAAACCGTGACTGCAGGTTCGACTCCTGCCGCTCCTGCGGAAAATTAGGAGGCAAAACTGTCGCTAGATGAATATATTCAAAAAGTTTACAAATTTTTTAAGAGAGGTAAAGATAGAATTAAGTAAGGTATCGTGGTCAACGCGTCAGGAACTGATGGGTTCGACCTTTGTGGTTATTGTAGTCACCTTCATTATGGCATTATTTATAGGCCTATTTGATCTTTCTTTTACAAGGATACTAAGTTTGGTATTCAGATGAAGCAATGGTATGTTGTACATACACAGACCGGTTTAGAGAATAAGGTAAAGACGTCTTTAGAAAATAAAATTACCTCAGGGGGATTACAAGATTTAATTATTAAGGTGATTATACCCATAGAACAGGTTTCTGAAGTTAGGGCAGGCAGGAAGAGAGTATCAGAAAGAAAGTTTTTTCCTGGTTATATTCTCGTAGAAATGGAATTAAATGAGAATACATATTTCCTGGTTAAAGCTACGCCGGGCGTAACCGGTTTTATAGGCTTAGGTAAAAGGCCTACGCCTTTACCCCAGGAAGAAGTTGATAGTATCTTAAAAAGATCAGAAGAGACACAGGCTAAACCTATTCCCAAGACTGCTTTTGAGATAGGTGAGCAGGTCAGGGTTACAGAGGGGCCGTTTGTAAATTTCAATGGCACCATTGAAGAGATCAAACCGGAAAAGGGAAAGTTAAAAGTCAGTGTTTCGATTTTTGGCAGAGCAACGCCCTTAGAGTTAGAATACTGGCAGGTTGAAAAGATATAAGGCTTATTAGAGGTTAATTATGGCGAAGAAAAAGGTAACCGTGCAGATTAAATTACACGTTCCTGCAGCCCAGGCAAATCCTGCTCCGCCTGTTGGCCCCGCCTTAGGCCAACACGGTGTAAATATTATGCAGTTCTGTAAACAGTTTAATGAACAGACCAAAGGCAGAGATGGTTTAATTTTACCAGTAGTAATTAGTGTTTATCAAGATAGGTCATTCAGTTTTATTATTAAAAGTCCACCTACCTCGGTTCTTCTTAAGCGTGCAGCAAATCTAGCTAAGGCATCAGGCATAAGCGGTAAAGAAGTAATCGGGACAGTGAATAAAAAACAGGTTGAAGATATCGCCAAACAAAAGTTAAAAGACCTCAATACCTCTGATTTGGCTTCTGCTTTTAAGATCGTAGCAGGCACTGCCAGGAGTATGGGTATTGCCGTAGAGGAATAATAATTTTTTTAGCAATCCTATGAAAAGAAGCAGTAAAAGATATAAAGAATCTAGGAAAGAAATAGACGCAGCCAAAACTTATCAATTAAAAGAGGCCATCTCAATTTTAAAAAAAATGTCAATGCCTCATTTTGATACCTCTGTTGATTTACATTTCCGGCTTAATGTTGACCCTAAGAAATCAGACCAGATGGTACGCGGTACAGTCTTGCTTCCTCATGGAACAGGTAAAAAAATTAAAGTTGCTGTTTTCTGTAAAGGAGAGCAGGAGCAAGTGGCAAAAGGAGCTAATGCGGATTATGTAGGTAGCGATGATTTGATAAGCAAAGTAGCCGGTGGTTTTTTGGATTTTGATTGTGCTATTGCTACGCCTGAGATGATGAGAGACCTCTCGCGCTTAGGCAAGATCTTAGGGCCGCGCGGACTTATGCCCAGTCCCAAGACAGGCACAGTAACAACCGATATCGCCAAGGCCATAGAAGACGTGAGAAAGGGAAAGGTGGAGTTTCGCGTAGACAAACAGAGTGGTATACATATGTCTATAGGAAAGATTTCTTTTGATGAAAATAAGCTGTATGAAAATGCCTTTAGTGTTATTGAGGCGTTAAATGAGGTAAGGCCAGCATCTATTAAGGGAAAATTTGTAATGAGTCTGTTTATTGCTTCTACGATGAACCCTGCCTTGAGGTTGGCAATTTAATTAGTGCGCAAGCAAAATAAACAATGAAAAAGATAGGCTTGTTAATTAAAGAGACGTCAGAGAATCATATTAAGAGTAATTTAAAAGAATCTAGCGCTTTTTTCGTTGTAAAACATTCTGGATTAAGCAGTCCGGATTTAAGTACATTAAGGCAGTCCTTAAGAAGCATAAACGCTACTCTTTTTGTGGTAAAGAATAGTATTGCAAGACGTGCCCTAAAAAGTTCAGACTTGGAAGATTTCAATAAGTTGATAGAAGGTCCTTGCGGTTTAGTGTTTGTCAAGGAAGGACCGGTGGATACCTGTCGTCTATTATACAATTTTTCTCGTGAGCATGTGCAGTTAAAAATAGAAGGTGGATTAGTAAAGAATAGAATTATTGAAAAAAAAGATATTGAGGCTCTGGCGCAACTTCCTTCCCTGGAAGTTTTAAGGACGCAGCTAGTTGTGGTTTTAAATTCACCAATATTAAGGTTAGCAATTGTATTAAAACAGGTACTAAGAAAGTTTGTATATTGTTTGGATCAAATAAAACAAAAGAAAACAAGTTAAAATAGAGTAAGAAGGAGGTTGCAAAATGGCTGCTGAAAAAATGGAAGACTTAATTAAATCTATTGAGAAGATGAGTGTTCTTGATCTTTCTGACTTGGTTAAGGCGCTGGAGGAGAAGTTTGACGTGAAGGCAAATATGCCGATGATGGCTGCTTCTGTTGCTGGCGTAGCTGCCGCAGGTGCTGGTGCAGCTGTTGGTCAGGAAGAAAAGACCGCTTTTACTGTAGTCTTAGTTAGTGCCGGACCTAGTAAGATTGCCGTAATAAAAGAGGTAAGGACAATAACAAATTTAGGATTAAAAGAAGCTAAGGATTTAGTAGATGCAGCGCCTAAACCTGTAAAAGAAGGCTTATCGAAAGAAGAAGCTGAGGAAATGAAGAAGAAACTTGAAGCTACTGGCGCAACTGTTGAATTAAAATAGCGTTGCCAGTAGGGACTGTCCCCGACTTGTTCCGAGCGAAGTTGAGGAAAGGGGACTGTCCCACGACAAGAAAAGTGTAGCTTGGGAGATAAGCGAGAAATGATTAAACGGAAAAATTTTGCGAAGTTTAAAGAAGTTTACGAACTTCCTTATCTTCTTGATGTTCAACTTGTCTCTTACCATGAATTTTTACAACTAGATGTCGATGATCCTATGGCTAGAAAACATCAAGGCCTCCAGGAGGTGTTTGAGGAAATATTTCCTATAGAGGACCTCAATCGTTCTATAAAATTAGAATTTATCAGTTATTCTCTAGGCAAGCCTAAATATAGTCTCGCTGAATCTAAAAGACGGGCTTTGACATACGCCGCGCCACTTAAGGTAAAATTTAGACTAATTACGCCTCATGAAACCAAAGAACAGGATGCCTATTTCGGAGAGTTACCTTTAATGACCGCGACAGGTAGTTTTGTTATTCATGGTGAAGAACGTGTGGTGGTAAGTCAACTTCAACGTTCTCCGGGTGTGGTTTTTGAAGAGGAACAGCATCCCACGGGTAAAAAGATATTTTATGGACGTATTATTCCTTCTCGGGGCGCGTGGTTGGAGTTTAAATATGACCTGTCAGAGACCATACTTGTTTATGTAGATAGACGCAGAAGCTTTCCTGCCACGCAAATTTTAAGGATACTTGGTTTTTCCACGGATCAGGAGATCATTTCAGCCTTTAGCAAAGAGCATGTAGAAATAATAAATACCTTAAAGAAAGATTACACTCAGAACAAAGAAGAGGCTTATTTAGATTTCTATCGTAAATTCAGACCAACCGAACCAGTTACTAAAGAGACGGCAGGGGCATTATTTTATAGATTATTCTTTGATCCTAATAGGTATGATTTAGAACGGGTAGGTAGGTTTATCCTTAATAGAAAATTGAAGATGGATGTCTCTTTAGAAAAGAGAATTCTTGATTCAGCTACGGTTATTAAAACAATAGAATACCTTATTGGATTAAATACAGGTGAAGGTAGCATTGATGATATAGACCATTTAGGTAATCGTCGGGTAAAGACAGTAGGAGATCTAGTACAGAATCAAGTAAGGATTGGGATGAGTCGGATTGAACGCTCTATAAGGGAGAGGTTAAGCATATTAGGTGATTTTGGCAGCCTCAGTGTCCACCACCTTATAAACTCAAAACTACTATCCAATCAGATACGTGATTTCTTTGGCCGCAGTCAACTTTCCCAGTTTATGGATCAGGTAAACCCCTTAGCTGAGATGACTCACCGCAGAAGACTAAGCGCTTTAGGTCCAGGTGGACTATCGCGTGAAAGGGCGGGTTTTGAGGTTAGAGATATACACTCTTCTCATTATGGAAGGATCTGCCCTATTGAGACGCCCGAAGGCTCAAATGTTGGCCTGATTTCTTCTTTGAGTACCTATGCTCGGGTTAATTCTTTGGGGCTGCTGGAGACTCCTTATAGAAAAGTAGAGGATGGTCATGTTACGCGTAAGATTGTGTATCTAACCGCTGATATTGAAGAAGACAAGGTTATTGCCCAGGCAAATGTCCCATTGACTAGTGACGGATATTTTGTAGAACGGGAGGTGTCTTGCCGCTATAAAGGTGATTTTCCTAAAGTTTCTGCCAAACACGTTGAATATATGGACGTCTCCCCTAAGCAGCTTGTTTCAGTAGCTGCCTCTTTAATCCCATTCTTAGAACACGATGATGCCAACCGTGCACTTATGGGTTCAAACATGCAAAGGCAAGCAGTGCCATTGATGATTACCGAGGCACCCATTGTAGGAACACAGATGGAGTCCAAGGTAGCTCGTGATTCCGGTGCGGTAGTGGTGGCAGAAGAATCTGGGAAGGTAACCTATGTAGATTCTGCTGCAATTACTATTGGTAGAAATACTTATCATTTAAAGAAATTTATGCGTACAAACGCCGATACCTGTGTAAATCAGCGGCCTCTGGTAAAATTGGGTGAACATGTTCAAAAGGGTGATGTTATTGCTGATGGCATGAGTACTAAAAATGGTGAAATGGCACTGGGAAGGAATTTGTTAGTCGCTTTTATGCCCTGGAGGGGGTATAATTTTGAAGATGCAATATTAATCAGTGAAAAAGTAATAAAAGAAGACGCCTTTACTTCTATACATATAGAAGAGTTTGAAATCGAAGCAACTGAGACTCGTTTAGGAAACGAGGAAATAAGCCGGGATATACCCAATGTTAGTGAAGAGGCCTTAAAGAATTTAGATGATAACGGTATAATTCGTATCGGTGCCGAGGTTGGTCCCGGAGATATTCTTGTGGGTAAACTTACTCCTAAAACAGAATCTGAACTTTCTCCTGAAGAGAGGCTACTGCGTGCTATATTTGGCGAAAAGGCTTCCGACGTACGTGATACCTCTTTGACTGTTCCTCCCGGTGTAGAAGGGGTAATAGTAGATGCAGATGTATTTGCGCGTAAAGAGCGAGGGAGGAAATCCAAAGAGGATAAAACCAAAGAGTTAGCCAAGATCAGAGAACTCAAGAATTATTATAAACAGGAAATAGAATTTATACAGAGTCAAAAGATAAGACGTTTATCCGGACTTTTAGGTGTGGATAAAACAAAAATAGATAAGGTTGATTTTAGTGATAATGAGGAGGCAAAAATTCTGGCTTCTTCTTTTGATGAGCAAATACATGAATTATTAGCTGAAGAACAACAGGAGATTGCAAAAGTAAGGCGCGGTGATGAGTTACCGCCCGGTGTCTTAAAAAGGGTGGTTGTGCACGTAGCTACAAAACGTAGACTTCTAGAGGGTGACAAGCTTGCTGGTAGACATGGCAATAAGGGCGTGGTGGCACGGATATTGCCTGAAGAGGACATGCCTTTTTTACCCGATGGTACTCCCGTAGAAATCGTCTTAAATCCTTTGGGTGTTCCTTCGCGTATGAATATCGGTCAAATCTTAGAGACCCACCTTGGGTGGGCAACCAAGGTATTAAATCTCTGCGTGGACAGTCCGGTATTTGACGGCGCTAATGAAGAAGAGATTAAGGAGATGCTAAAAAAGGCAGGCCTGCCAGATGATGGTAAGATTACGATTTATGATGGTTATACTGGCGAACCTTTTGAACAGAAGATAACTGTGGGCTATATTTATATGATGAAGCTAATTCACCTGGTCGCTGAAAAGATCCATGCCCGTTCCATCGGCCCCTATTCTTTGGTTACACAGCAACCATTGGGCGGTAAAGCCCAGTTTGGAGGTCAAAGATTAGGCGAGATGGAAGTTTGGGCTTTAGAGGCTTATGGCGCAGCATTTACTTTACAAGAGATGCTTACCGTAAAAAGCGATGATGTATTAGGTAGAACACGCATCTATGAAGCAATTGTTAAAGGAGAACAACGGCTAACGCATGGGACGCCAGAATCATTTAATGTTTTAATAAAAGAATTACAAGGTTTGTGTTTGGATGTACGTACAGAGAATGCAAAGGATAAATCCAGCGTATTTGATAACATTTCCATAAGGATTGCTTCAGCTAAAGTGATAAGATCTTGGTCACGCGGAGAAGTAAAGAAAGCAGAAACTATAAATTACCGCACCCTCAAGCCAGAGAAAGATGGTTTATTCTGTGAGAAGATATTTGGTCCGGTGCGTGATTGGGAATGTCATTGTGGTAAATATAAAGGTATAAAGTTTAAAGGTATTACCTGTGATCGTTGCGGTGTAACCGTAGATCGTTCTTCTGTAAGACGAGAGCGTATGGGTCAACTGGAGTTGGCTGCACCAGTTACGCATATCTGGTTTTTTAAAGTAGTACCAGGTAAGATGTCGGCACTATTAGATATCTCTTTAAGAAATTTGGAGAAGATAATCTATTATGAAGAATATGTGGTAATTGATCCAGCAAGTACGCCCTTAAAGAAAAAAGAGCTTTTGAGTGAAGAAAGATACCAAGAGGCAGTTAATAAGTATGGGCAGAATTCGTTTAAGGCTAAGATTGGAGCTGAGGCTATAAGAGATTTATTAGCTGAATTAGACCTCGATGATTTCTCTCGGAGGTTACGTCGAGATTTAGAAAAATCAAAAGAGACATTAAACGATCGCAAGGCATTAAAAACCTTAAAAATCGTTGAGGATTTTAAACAATCGGGTAATAAACCTGAATGGATGATTTTAGAAGTTTTACCTATTATTCCGCCAGATTTAAGGCCTCTGGTTCCATTAGACGGGGGAAAGTTTGCTACTTCAGACTTGAATGATTTATATCGAAGGGTAATAAATCGTAACAACCGCCTAAAGAAACTTATGGAATTAAATGCTCCGGAGATAATTATCCGTAATGAAAAAAGGATGCTTCAAGAGGCAGTGGATGCCCTTTTAGATAACGGTAGACACGGTAGGCCTGTAATGGCTGCAAACAATCGGCCCTTGAAATCACTTTCTGATATGCTTAAAGGCAAGCAGGGTAGATTTAGGCAAAATCTTTTAGGTAAACGCGTAGATTATTCTGGCCGTTCAGTAATTGTAGTAGGGCCCGAACTTAAATTACATGAATGTGGATTACCCAAACAAATGGCCCTGGAGTTGTTTGAACCATTTATCATAAAGAAGCTAAGAGAAAAAGGATTTGTGCATACTATAAAAAGTGCTCGCCGGATGGTTGAACGCGGTAAGATTGAGGTCTGGGATATTTTAGATGAGATCATAAAAGACCACCCTGTACTTTTAAACCGCGCACCCACCTTACATCGTTTGAGCATTCAGGCATTTCAGCCCGTATTAGTTGAAGGTAAATCCATAAAAATTCATCCCTTAGTATGTACTGCCTTTAACGCAGATTTTGATGGTGACCAGATGGCCGTACACGTGCCTCTGTCCTTAGAGTCACAGCTGGAAGCTAAGATTCTTATGCTTTCTATAAACAATATATTTTCCCCTTCAAATGGTCATCCCATTGTTAGTCCGACGCAGGACATTATTTTAGGCCTATCTTATATCTCCAAAGAGAAATCTGGTGTAAAAGGAGAAAATAAAATATTCGCTCATTCTGATGGGGTCCTTATTGCCTATGAAGATAAAGAAGTGGCGCTACACGCCAAGATAAAATTAAGGATAGAAGGCATTTTTGATGTGGAGGCAAAAAAATTTATCCCTGAAAAACAGATTATTGATACCACGGTAGGTAGGGTTATTTTTAATCAGGAATTACCCGCGGGCTTTGGTTTTGTAAATAAAGAACTAAATAAAAATAATGTAAGTATAATTGTAACCGAATGTTATAAGCGCTTTGGCCAGCAGAAAACTGTTCAATTACTTGATGATATCAAAAGATTAGGATTTAAGTTTGCAACCCTGGGTGGTATTACTATAGGGATAGATGACTTGGTGATTCCTAAAGCAAAACAGGATGTCTTAAAGGAATCCAGACTAGAAGTTGCTAAGGTTGATGAGCAATATTCCAAAGGTATTATTACTAATAGAGAGCGATATAATAAGGTAATTGATATCTGGACTCACGCTACCGATAGGGTTTCCGATTTATTATTCAAGGGTATGGAAACATTTAACCCCATATTTATGATGGCAGATTCAGGGGCAAGGGGTTCAAGGATGCAGGTAAGACAATTAGCGGGCATGCGTGGCCTGATGGCAAAACCTTCAGGTGAAATTATCGAGAGCCCTATCACCGCAAATTTCAGAGAAGGTTTGACTGTCTTAGAGTATTTTATTTCTTCCCATGGCGCACGAAAAGGCCTTGCTGATACAGCACTTAAGACAGCGGATGCCGGCTATCTTACGCGTAGGCTTGTAGATGTTACTCAAGAGGTTCTTATCATGGAAGAGGACTGCGGAACACTTAACGGGATTACAGTCTCAGCAATTATTGAGGGCGATGAGGTGGTGGTCAGCCTAAAAGAACGCATAACCGGAAGGGTTGCTTTAGATAATATTGTAGATATTATTACTGATGAGGTTATTGTCGAACAAGGTTGTGAGATTAGCGAAGAAAATGCTGAGATAATAGAAAAGTTAGGTATCGAGAGGATACGTATACGCAGTGTCTTAACCTGTGAATCAGCAAGAGGAGTTTGCGCCAGATGCTATGGCAGAGATCTATCTACAGGAAGACTGGTTGAGAAGGGCGAGGCAGTAGGAGTGATTGCTGCACAGAGTATTGGTGAGCCCGGTACACAGTTAACAATGAGGACATTCCATATAGGTGGTACAGCCTCAAGAATCGTTGAACAATCAGTTATAAAATCAAAAAACAAAGGAACGATTAAATACCATAGCCTAAAGGTTGCTTCAAAGAATAAAGAATTCATTGTTTTAAATAGAAACGGTTTAATAAGTATAAATGATAAACAGGGCAGAGAGATTGAGCGCTATCCTGTACCGCAGGGTGCATTTATAAGTATTACAGAAGGCGGTGAGATAACCGCAGGTGTTTCATTTGTCCGCTGGGACCCTTATACATTGCCTATCCTCACCGAGGTCAAAGGATATGTAAAATATGAAGATTTACGAGAAAACCTAACAGTTAGAGAAGAATTAAATCCAGTTACGAAATTAACTGAGAGGGTGGTAGTTGAACATAAACAGGAATATCACCCCCAGATATTGATTTTAGACGAAAAGAAACAAGTCCTAGGAATATATCCTATTTCGGTAGGGGCACATATATTGGTGAAGGATAATCAAAAGATAGACGCTGGAGATCTTTTAGCTAAGATACCGCGTTTGGTGGTAAAGACAAGAGATATTACTGGCGGTCTTCCCCGTGTAGCGGAGCTATTTGAGGCAAGAAGACCAAAAGACCCTGCAGTTATAAGTGAGATAGACGGTTTTGTAGAATTCAGCCAGACCAAAAAAGGCCAACGCGTTATTATTGTAAAGTCTTCCACTGGTATGCAGAGAGAGTATACTATTCCGCATGGTAAACACCCCAATGTTTATAAAGGCGATAAGGTTATTGCCGGTCAGCAATTAACCGACGGTCCAGTGGTATTACAGGATATCCTAAGGGTTTGTGGCGATAAAGTCCTACAGGAATATTTAGTTAATGAGGTCCAAGAGGTTTATAGGCTTCAGGGCGTGCGTATAAATGACAAACACATTGAGCTGATTATTAGGCAGATGTTAAAAAAGGTCAGGATTGAAGATGCCGGTGATACAGAATTCTTAGCTACCCAACAGGTAGATAAATGGAAATTCCAAAAGGAGAATATGCGAGTGATGAAAAAAGGCGGGAAGCCTGCCTTAGCCACACCTTTATTATTAGGCGTTACCAAAGCCTCTTTGACTACAGAGAGCTTTATATCAGCCGCCAGTTTCCAGGAGACGACGCGCGTACTTACTAATGCCGCAGCCTCCGGAAAGTATGATGAGCTTTTTGGCTTAAAGGAGAATGTTATTGTTGGCCATCTTATTCCTGCAGGTACAGGTTTTCCCGAGCATCGGGATATTGAGTTAACTAAGCTTCTGCAAGATAAGAAAGAAGGCCAGATAGAGCAAGAGCTGGTAACCAAGCAGACAAGAGAGTAAAATTATGCCGACGATTACTCAGTTAATTAGATTAGGTAGAAGATCTAAAAATAAAAAAACAAAATCTCCGGCTTTAAAAGGTTGCCCACAGAGAAGAGGTGTTTGTATCCAGGTACGGACAATGACACCCAAGAAGCCCAATTCTGCTTTAAGAAAGATTGCACGGGTGAGATTGACCACTGGCATAGAGGTTACTGCTTATATCCCCGGCGAAGGTCATAATCTGCAGGAACACTCTATTGTTCTAGTAAGAGGTGGCCGTGTAAAAGATTTACCCGGCGTTAGATATCATATTGTAAGGGGCACAATTGACACCGCGGGAGTTAGCCAGCGTAAAAAGTCTAGATCCAAATATGGGGCAAAAATGCCTAAATAAAATACAATGAGAAGAAGAAGAGTTTCAGAAAGAGAAATATTAGCGGATCCTAAATTTAACAGTAAGTCTGTAGCTATGTTTATAAATATGTTAATGCTTGATGGTAAAAAATCTCTTGCTGAAAAGATAATTTATGATGCGCTTGAAATAGTTAAACAACAACTTAACGAGGCAGATGCCCTCAAGATATTTCATAAGGCAATAGAAAATGCAAGACCACGCTTAGAAGTAAAGCCACGGCGCGTAGGGGGAGCAACTTATCAGATTCCGGTTGAGGTAAGGCAGGAGAGAAGTGTATCTCTTGCTTTACGCTGGATACGGGATTTTGCCAAGGCAAGAAAAGGTAAGTCTATGAAAGAGAATCTTGCCGAAGAGATACTTGCAGCCTATAAAGGAGAAGGGGCAGCAATAAAGAAAAGAGATGATACACACAAGATGGCAGAGGCGAACAAGGCCTTTGCTCACTTTCGGTGGTAACAGAGCGCAATTATGAAGCAAAAGATACCCTTAGAGAAAATTAGAAATATCGGAATCATCGCTCATATAGATGCAGGTAAAACTACAACTACTGAACGCATGCTTTACTATACAGGTAGGACCTATAAGATCGGCGAGGTAGATGAGGGAACCGCTACTATGGACTGGATGATTCAAGAACAGGAAAGGGGTATTACTATAACTGCAGCCTGCACTACCTGTATTTGGAATGGTTTCCATATTAATATTATTGATACCCCTGGTCATGTAGATTTTACAGTAGAAGTAGAGAGGTCTCTAAAGGTCTTGGATGGAGCAGTGGTTATATTCTGTGGTGTGGGTGGGGTTGAGCCGCAATCAGAAACTGTATGGCGCCAGGCCGATCGTTATAATGTGCCCAGGATAGCCTTTATAAATAAAATGGACAGGACGGGAAGTAATTTTTTTCAGGTGGCAGAACAGATACACAAGAAGCTTGGATTTACTACTGCTGCTGCTGTGCAATTGCCTTTTGGAGAAGAAGATAACTTCCAGGGTATAATTGATTTAATAGAGAAGAAATTAATCCTCTATAAAGATGATCTGGGTAAAGAGTTTGAGGCTCAAGATATCCCTTCTGATTTGGCAGGTAAGGTTGAAAAATACCGCAATATATTGCTGGAAAAACTTGCAGAGGCAGATGAAACTCTGATGGATAAGTTTGTGCATGGTCAAGAGATAACATCGGTCCAGATAAAAGAGGGGATAAGAAGAGCAACCATAAAGAATAAGTTTGTACCGGTTTTATGCGGAGCAGCTTTTAGGAATAAAGGCATACAATTGCTCTTGGACGCTATTTGTGAATACTTGCCTTCACCAGAAGATTTACCGCCTATAAAAGGTATAGATCCTCAGACCGGTAATTTTGAAGAAATTACAACCTCCGATGAAGCACCGTTCTGTGCATTATGTTTTAAAATAGCCACAGACCCGTATGTAGGCAAGATTAACTATGTGCGCGTATATTCAGGTAGGTTACATTCGGGTAAATATGTATATAATGCATCGCGAAGAGTAGAAGAGCGCGTTAGTAAGTTAGTTAGGATGCATGCCAATCGTCAGGAGATCATTGATGGTATTTCTACCGGTGATATCGCGGCAGTAGCAGGATTAAAGGAGACCAAGACCGGTGATACACTTTGTGATAAAGATAACCCCATTTTAATTGAAGCAATACGTTTCCCCGAGCCTGTAATTCAACAAGCGATTGAGTCTAAGGGTAAGCAAGACCAGGAGAAATTAAGTTTAGCTCTACATAAATTAACAGAGGAGGATCCTTCTTTTCGAGTAACCTATAATCAAGAGACCGGACAGACAATTATTTCTGGAATGGGTCAACTGCATTTAGAAGTAGCTATTGACCGGATTTTGCGAGAGTTTAATGTAGAGGCAGAGGTAGGTGCAGCCCAGGTTGCATATAGGGAAACTATTACCAGAAAGGTTATATCTACGGGAAAATTTATTCAGCAAAGCGGAGGTCATGGTCAATATGGTCATGTAGTCGTAGAGATGGAACCTCAGGAGATACCCAGTGAGGGGATTGCCTTTGAGGATAAGATAAAAAGCGGGGCTATACCTCGCCAGTTTATACCCGCGGTAAAACAAGGCATTATGAATGCAGCCAGGAGTGGAGTTCTGGCAGGATATCCTGTTACCGGGATAAAAGTTAACTTAGTAGACGGTTCATCTCACGATGTAGATTCTTCAGAATTATCTTTTCAGATGGCTGCCTCAATTGCTTTCAACGATGGTCTTAAAAAGGCCCGTTCTGTCATATTAGAGCCGATTATGGATATGGAGATTGTAGTACCAGAAGAATATATGGGTCAGGTAATTGGAGATTTAAGTTCCAGGCGCGCCAAGGTGGTTTCATTATCAACACGAGCGAATGTACGCACAATTAGAGTATATGTACCCTTGGCAGAGTTATCTAATTATGCCACGATACTGCGTTCTTTAACTCAAGGCCGTGCATCCTATACAATGGAGCCCTCATATTATGCTGAGGTGCCTTCACATATAGCAGAGAAAATTGTAGGAAATTTTATTTCATTAGTAGGACCTAACAGGAGGTGAAGTGATGGCTAAAGAAAAATTTGTCAGGACAAAGCCACACGTAAATATTGGAACAATAGGTCATATCGATCATGGTAAGACAACTTTGACTTCAGCGATTACCCTGGTATTGTCAAAGTTGGGAAAGGCTGAATTCAAAGCATATGCGGATATCGCCAAAGGAGGCACAGTTAGAGATGAGACCAAGATATTGACGATTGCTGTTGCCCACGTGGAATATGAAACCGATAATCGTCACTATGCCCATATTGACTGCCCTGGTCATCAAGATTATATTAAGAATATGATCACAGGGGCGGCACAGATGGACGGTGCCATCTTAGTAGTTTCTGCTGCTGATGGTCCAATGCCCCAAACCCGGGAACATATACTTTTAGCCAAACAAGTAAATGTCCCGGCAATGGTTGTGTTTCTAAATAAAGTGGATACAGTTCAGGATAAGGAACTTATTGATTTGGTTGAGATGGAAGTAAGAGAGCTTCTTACCAAATACGGTTATGCCGGCGATAAGGTTCCTATAATCCGTGGTAGCGCGCTCAAGACCATACAAGCAGGAGGAGATGTTAACAATGCTGAATCTAAGACAATTATGGATTTAATGAAGGCAGTTGATGAGTTCATACCTACTCCGGTCAGGGATGTAGATAAGCCGCTGCTTATGGCTCTGGAGGATGTGTTTACTATCGAAGGTAGAGGAACTGTAGGCACAGGAAGAATAGAAAGAGGACGAGTGAAATTAAATACTGAAGTTGAAATAGTTGGTCTTCGTCCTGAACCAAGAAAGACAGTGGTCACTGGCATTGAGATGTTTAGAAAGCTCCTGGATGAAGGTTTGGCCGGAGATAATGTGGGTTTGCTGCTCAGAGGTGTAGAGAAGGATGATCTAGAGAGAGGTATGGTTATTGCCGCACCCAAGAGCATCACTCCACATACAAAATTCAAGGCCCAGGTATACGTATTAAGCAAAGATGAAGGAGGAAGACACACTCCATTCTTTAACGGTTATAGACCTCAATTCTATTTTAGGACCACAGATGTAACCGGCACAGTAAAGCTTGGAGAAGGCGTAGAGATGGTTATGCCAGGCGATAATGCCAATTTAGAAATAGAATTAATCGTGCCTATTGCCATGGAAAAAGAATCACGTTTTGCTATCCGCGAAGGTGGCCGGACGGTAGGTGCAGGCGTCGTTACTGACATTGTAACTTAATTGTTGTTTTCCATTAAGACTGTTAATTACGCTTAAGGCCATTCTTAGGGACAATAGCGGCTTAAACGGAGGCAACGAACAAAACAAAGATATGCAAAAGATTCGTCTAAAATTAAAAGCATACGACTACCGTCTTTTGGACCAGTCGGTAGGGGAGATTATGGAGACTCTTCGGCGCACCGGAGCCAAGATTGCTGGACCTCTGCCATTGCCTACAAAAAGGGAGATTTATACAGTATTACGTGGTCCGGTTATCGATAAAAAGTCGCGTGAACAATTCCAACTTTCCACGCATAAGCGACTCATCGATATATATGAACCTACTTCCAAGACAATAGATGCATTAAGAAAACTAAATTTACCCGCAGGCGTAGATGTAGAAATTAAATAGAGATGGAATAGAGATGAAAGGGTTATTGGGTAAAAAAATAGGGATGACACAGATTTTTAGCGAAGATGGCCAAAGAATTCCGGTTACGGTTATTGAGGCAGGACCTTGTCCGGTGTTAGCAGTAAAAGAAAAATCTATCCAGTTAGGGTTTGATTTAGTTGAAAAAGAAAGGCGCCTTAAAAAATCTATATCGGGTTATTTTAAGAAATTAAATGTTACTCCCCAGAGATTCATCAGAGAAATTCCTAAAGAACCAAACAAGGAATACAAGGTTGGTGATCAACTAAAGGTAGATTTATTTGCAACAGGAGAATTTGTAAATGTAAGTGGGACTTCCAGGGGTTTGGGTTTTCAAGGGGGGATGAAACGCTGGGGTTGGAAGGGTCAATGCCAAAGCCATGGTTCTATGTCGCATCGGCGCGTTGGCTCTATAGGGTCATCTTCAGATCCCAGCCGGGTCTGGAAGGGGCACCATATGCCAGGCCATATGGGAGATCGAAGAGTTAAAACCGAGAATTTACGCATAGTCAAGGTAGATCTGCCGAACAACCTATTGTTGGTAAAGGGAGCAGTGCCAGGACATAGAAACGGTTATTTGATTATAGAAAAGGCCAGAAAGAAGAATTTGGTGGCATCAAAATCTTGATAGTGAGATAAAAATGGAAGCCATTACTTTACCTATATATAATACCCAGGGCAAAGAAGTAGATACAGTAAAGCTGGATTCCTCTGTGTTTGATGGGATCATCAATACTGCTGTGATATATCAGACAATCTGTATGTATAGGGCTAATCAGAGAAAAGGGCTTGCCTCCACTAAGACAATGGGTGAAGTTTCTGGCGGCGGTAGGAAGCCCTGGAGACAGAAAGGGACTGGTCGTGCCCGAGTTGGTTCTATACGTTCGCCCTTATGGCGAGGCGGTGGCGTTACCTTTGGTCCGCACCCTAGGGATTATTCTTATACGATACCAAAGAAAATAAAAAAGTTGGCATTAAAGTCTGCCCTTTGCGCCAAGATAAAAGCAAATAATTTTATTGTATTAGATGATTTTAAACTAGGGAGCCCAAAGACAAAGGAGGCAGTCAAGATATTTTATAGTTTAAAGCTAAAGCCTTTAAGGGGCATACTTTTACTGTTAGATAGGATAGATAATAATTTAAAAATAGCGCTACGCAATATAAATTTTTTAGACGTTAATTTAGCAAAAGATACACATGCCTACGAAATTTTAGCACATCAGAGATTAATAGTAACCAGTTCCGCCTTAAATGAATTAAGTAAGAGACTGAAGAAATGATTTCATCTTATAGTATCATCAAGGCTTTAATCAGGACAGAAAAAAGCACTAATCTATACGAGCCTCAAGCCAAGTACCTTTTTCTGGTAGATAAGGTTAGTAATAAAATTCAGATAAAACGCGCGGTAGAGGAGATTTATAAAGTAAAGGTTAAAGAGGTAAATACATTGATAGCGCCAGGAAAATTAAAAAGAGTGAGCTACCAATCTGGAAGGACGCCCGACTTAAAAAAGGCTATAGTTACCTTAAAAGAAGGACAGAAAATAGAGGTATCTTAAGATGGGGATTAAAAAATTCAAACCTACGACAAGTTCTAGACGCTGGATGGAAGGCTCTGACTTTTCAGAGATTACTAAGGATAGGCCCACGAAGTCCCTGCTCTTACCCTTAAAAAAGACCGGCGGCAGAAATTCTTACGGCCGCATAACCACCAGACATAAGGGTGGTGGTCATAAGAGGATGTTGAGGATTATCGATTTTAAAAGAGATTTATTCAATATGCCTGCAAAGGTAATAAGTATTGAATATGATCCAAATCGTTCTGCGCGGATTGCCTTAGTAGAATATCCTACTAAAGAAAGAAGATATATCTTAGCGCCAGTGGGTTTAGGGGTGGGAGATGAGGTTGTATCATCCAA
The DNA here is from genome assembly GCA_018895075.1 of Candidatus Omnitrophota bacterium. Lineage (GTDB taxonomy): Bacteria > Omnitrophota > Gorgyraeia > Gygaellales > Profunditerraquicolaceae > JAHIOW01. The sequence goes on from JAHIOW010000037.1 coordinate 30,749, forward strand.
CCAAAAAGATATAGAAATAAAGATAGGCAATTGTCTTCTTTTAAGATATATTCCTAACGGAACCCCGATACATAATATAGAATTAAATAAAGGCAGAGGTGGTCAGATTGTAAGATCTGCGGGTGTCTCTGCTCAGATTATGGCAAAAGAGGATAAGTATGCCCATGTCAGGCTTCCTTCGACAGAAGTAAGGCTTATAGATTTAGATTGCTATGCTACCATCGGCCAAATTAGTAATATAGAACATGAGGCGATTACTATTGGTAAGGCAGGCCGGAGTCGTTGGCTGGGTATCAGGCCAACCGTAAGAGGCGCAGCTATGAATCCTGTAGATCATCCCCATGGCGGTGGTGAAGGAAAAGCAGGACAAGGGAATCCTCACCCTGTGTCACCTTGGGGTCAACCTTCAAAGGGTTTTAAGACGAGAAAAAAAAGGAAATATTCTGATAAGTTTATTGTCAAGAGAGGAAAATAATATGCCCAGGTCATTAAAAAAGGGTCCATTTGTAGATGAAAAATTATTAAAAAAAGTAGAAAATGTTCGTCGCTTAGGTGTCCGTCAGGCTATAAAGACTTGGTCAAGGCGTTCAACCGTAATACCGGATTTTGTAGGATTGACTTTTGCAGTCCATGATGGCAGGAAGCATGTTCCCATTTTTATTACTGAGAATATGGTTGGCCATAAATTAGGTGAATTCGCTCCCACGCGGATATTTAGAAAACACAGCGGAGTGAGAGCTAAAAAGGCTGCAGAGAAAACTTAAAATGCAGGGTAAAGAGTAAAAATACGATGGTAGTTAAGGCAGAGGGTAAATTTTTACGGATTACACCTACGAAAGTACGGCAGGTGATAGATTTAATACGTTACAAGGATGCCCTAGAGGCTCAGGCTATCCTTATCTCGTTAAATAAAAGAGCCAAGGAGTATCTAATAAAAATATTGCGACAGGCAATGGCGAACGCCAAGTTAAAGGGATTAAAACCAGAGCAATTATATATATCCAAGATAATTTGTGATGGCGGACCTACATGGAAGAGATTTAAGGCAGCCTCCTTTGGCAGGGCGGTGCCTATAAAAAAAAGAACTTCGCATATCAGGATAGAGTTGGATTTAAAAACATAGAGGTACAACGATGGGACAAAAAGTTCATCCTTTTGCATTAAGGCTCGGTTATATAAAAACCTGGCATAGCAGGTGGTTTGCTAAACACACAAGTTATGGTCGGTTTATTGAAGAAGATTATAGGATTAGAAAATTTATTGAAGAAAGATTTCAGCATGCAGCAATTTCCCTGATTATAATAGAGAGATTAGCAGAACGTGTTAAGATCCGGATATTTACCGCCAGGCCCGGAGTAATAATCGGCCGTCACGGTGCCGAGATAGAGCATCTACGCGAAGATTTAAATAATATGATTAAAAGGGAAATCTCTATAGATATACAAGAGATAAAAGAACCCGCATTAGAGGCTCAGTTGGTGGCAAAGAACGTAGCCTTGCAGTTGCAGAAGAGGATTGCTTTCCGTCGGGCAATAAAACGCGCCATAGAACAATCTATTTCTGCAGGAGCGCAAGGAATAAAGATAAGTTGTTCAGGTAGATTGGGTGGCGCAGAGATGTCGCGAACCGAGACGTATAAGCAAGGCAAAGTTCCCCTACAAACCTTGCGGGCTGATATAGACTATGGTTTTACTGCAAGTCTAACCACATATGGCCTGATTGGGATTAAGGTTTGGATTTATAAGGGCGATATCCTTACTAAAAAGATTGCTAAGGAAACCATAGAAGAGGGTAATGTTGAGGGTAGAGAGAAAGCATTAAAGAAATCAGAAGAATAAAGTGAGACTGAAATGGTAATGATGCCTAAAAGAGTAAAGTATCGTAAATCGCAACGCGGAAAGAGACGCGGGGTGGCCACTCGAGGTTCAAATTTAGCTTTTGGTGAATTTGGATTAAAGGTTTTAGAGAATGGCTGGCTTAAGAATAGCCAGATAGAAGCGGTTCGTGTTACCTTAGCTCGAAAATTACATAAAGGCGGAAGGCTCTGGATTAGGGTTTTTCCTCATAAATCAGTAACAAAGAAACCTGCCGAAGTACGCATGGGTAAGGGTAAAGGAGAGCTCGACCACTGGGTTTGCGTAGTAAGGCGGGGTTGCGTTATGTTTGAAATGGGCGGTGTGCCTGAAGAATTTGCGCGGCAATGCTTTAGATTAGTAGCCTATAAATTACCATTTAGGACAAGATTTGTAACGCGAATACATAAGTGAGGACATAAGTTATGCCTGCCTGCCGGCAGGCAGGGAGCCTTATATTAAACAGGAGTTTGTTAGTTTTTCAGCCTTTCTTTGAATCGTTCTGATTTGATGTTGTATAAGGCAACAGCGAGTTCTTTGTTCTTTGATAGTAAGAAGCTGGAGTCAATGATGATAAGTGAAGCGACAGCGTGTTTGCATTC
>JAHIOW010000038.1 GCA_018895075.1 Candidatus Omnitrophota bacterium
GCCAAGGAGTCGCTGCATGCGGCGATACTTAAGATTAACCGTACGACCAAAAAGATGTTTTTGGAAACCTTCCAGAAGGTGGGTGAGGAATTCCGTAATTATTTTAGGCTGTTATTTAACGGAGGAGACGCCCAGGTTTTTTTAATCGACGAACAGGATCCTTTAGAATCGGGAATTGAAGTTATCTGCCGGCCGCCGGGAAAGAAACTGCAAAATGTGCTTTTACTTTCTGGCGGAGAAAAGTCGCTTTCTGCAATAGCTCTTTTATTTGCTATATTTAAAGTCAAGCCTGCGCCATTTTGTGTATTAGACGAGATAGATGCGGCATTGGATGAGGCAAATATAGATAGATTTAGCCGGACATTACAGGATTTCTCCGATACCTCCCAATTTATAGTTATAACCCATAATAAAAAGACAATTGCTCACGCAGATGTGATGTATGGAATTACCATGGAGGAATCGGGTGTCTCTAAGATTGTCTCAGTTAAGTTTGGACAAAAAATAAAGCCACAAGAAGACAGGGAACCTGTGGCTGAAGCGGTTTAATTAACTGCAGATTTTATTCTTACCCTTGTTCTTTGCCTGATAGAGCGCCTTGTCGGAATAATTGATCAGTTCAGAAGGATTAGTCCCGTTTTCAGGGAAGGAAGCGATACCCCCGCTTATGGTTAATATTTTTTTAGGTAGGATTTCTCTGTAAATAAATGGATATTTCTCAATATCCTGCCTGAGGCGTTCGGCAATCAAAAGTGCCTCATCTTTATGTGTCTGGGGTAAAATAATAGTAAACTCTTCGCCTCCGTAACGGCAGACAAAGTCCATCTTGCGAGATTGCTTTTTAAGTAGAAGAGCCAATTCCTGCAAAACCTTATCTCCTACCTGATGGCCTAATGTATCATTGTAGATTTTAAAATCATCCATATCTAACATAATTAGACTTAAGGGGATTCGTCTTACCTTTGCCTTTTCTAATTCTACGTGCAAGAGATGATGAAAATAACCATGATTCCAGAGCTCAGTGAGGGGGTCGGTGTGGGCACGCATAACTGTCATTTCGTAAAGTTGGGCATTTTCTATTGCCAGGCCTGCCTGGTTGGCCAACATAATCAGCATACGTATATTACCTTTGGTAATAGGATTTTTGGTAATGAAATTATCAGCTAAGATTATCCCGTTTACCTTATCTTTTGCTTTTAAAGGGACTACCACTAATTCTTCAGTATCGAGGATTTGTATAATGGGGTCATTGTTGTAGTTTCCTATAGTTTCCCTGGTTAGATGCAGAGGCATGCCTTCTAATACCTCTAAGGCAAGTAGCCCTCCGGTTTGCTCTTTCAAAGAAAACTTTAGATGCCTTATCTGCCGGTTAAAACGAGATTCAACAACAGTCTCGGAAACTTTATAGATATTGATTAGGTCGTCCAGATCCATTCTGTCCTGGTCAATCTGGTTCCAAATACGGTTTGCTTCTTCAGCGTTGTCTGGTCCGATACCCATTCTACCTTCAATAAGGCCTTCTTTTTCATTGACCAGAAAGAGGATGGCGCGGTTAAAGCCCAATCCTGTATGCGCGGTTACGCCAGTCAAGATAATATACAAGATCTCATCAAGTTTTAAGGTAGTGCGCATGGCATTTGAGATTTCATAGAGGATGCTCAGTTCTGTCTTTGTGCGCTCAAGTTCTTCTCTGCTTTTATTTATCTCTTCCATAGTGCATAAAATCTAACATATTTTAACCTTAAAGTCAACCTTAATTATCCTTTCCAAGACTTAGTTTATATCCAATATTTGTTTGACAGTTGAAGGTTACTAAGTTATAATATTTGTCTTAAAAAAAATCTAAACCCGGAGGCGAATATGGCTGTGGAAAAGAAAAAAGAAGATTCCAAAAATATTACTGACCGTCAAAAGGCATTAGAATTAGCGCTTGCTCAAATAGAAAAGCAGTTTGGCAAAGGCGCGATTATGAAGTTGGGAGGTCAGGCTAAGGTTGACGTAGAGGCAATTCCTACAGGCGCGCTTACCTTGGATTGGGCCTTGGGCGTAGGGGGCCTGCCGCGGGGCAGGGTTATTGAGATATTTGGCCGCGAGGCATCAGGTAAGACCACCTTGACCTTAAGCGTAATAAGAGAGATTCAGAAAAAAGGCGGGGTTGCTGCCTTTATCGATGCTGAGCACGCCTTTGATGCTACTTATGCCAAGAAAATAGGGCTTAATCTGGATGAACTTTTAATCTCTCAGCCGGATACAGGAGAACAGGCATTAGAGATTGTTGAGACCCTCGTACGTTCCAATGCCGTGGATTTGGTGGTGATTGATTCCGTAGCTGCGCTTACCCCCCGCGCTGAGATAGAAGGCGATATGGGCCAGGCCCATATGGGATTACAGGCACGGCTTATGTCACAGGCACTGCGTAAATTGACTGCAGCCATAAGCAAATCCCACACCTGTGTTGTCTTTATTAATCAAATCAGGGAGAAGATCGGGGTAATGTTCGGTTCTCCGGAAACCACCCCAGGCGGCCGGGCGCTTAAATTTTATTCCTCAGTGAGGCTGGATTTAAGAAGGATTGCTTCCATAAAATCTGGTGATGAGATTATCGGCGGCAGGGTCAAGGCAAGGGTAGTAAAAAATAAGGTTGCTCCGCCATTTAAAGAAGCGGAATTTGAAATCCTGCATGATGAAGGTATAGCCAAGACAACCAGCGTCTTAGAGGCGGGGATTAATTCCGGTATTATCCAGAAGTCAGGGACCTGGTTATCTTTCAAAAATGAGAAACTCGGACAGGGAAAAGATATGGCGGTAAAATTATTAAAAGAAAAACCCAAATTACAGGAAGAGATAGAAAAAGAGGTAAGGAAAGGATCCATCTAAGGTTAAAGATAGAGAAATCCTTTTAGAGCCTGAAGGGGTTGTTAGGTTACGGAGGTGGATACAGCATGAAAAAAAATAAGATAGTATTTTTTGCCCTGGCCTTGTTTATGGGCTTATTGTTAGGTATTGCCATAGCAGTAAAATTGGATATTTTTTCCTCTGTGCAGGGACAAGAACAAGGGCAAGATATAGCCACTTCTTCTTATGAGGGGTTTAGCATGGAAGATGCGATAATAAATGTGGCTAATACCACTGGAAAGGCAGTAGTTTCTATCAGCACAGAACACATTACTAAGGTCAAAGGCACAAAGAGATTTTATTTTGATACCCCTTTTGGCGGCTCCCCATTAGGAGAGAACGATTCCTTTCGTAAGTTCTTTGAAGACTTTTTTGGGGATATACCGGATAGAGAGTATAAACAGATGGGTTTGGGCTCAGGTGTAATTATTGACTCCGAAGGTTATATTTTAACTAACGAGCATGTAATCCAAGATGCAGATAAGATAAGCGTAACCTTGTCTGACGGAAGAGAGTTTAAAGGAGAAATCATAGGGCAAGATGCGCGTTCAGATTTAGCGATTATCAAGATAAACGCGCATAATCTGCCGTTGGCGCCTTTGGGTAACTCTGATAATTTAAAGATTGGCCAGTGGGTGGTAGCTATCGGTAATCCTTTTGGTTTTGCCATGCAGAATCCCGAACCCACAGTAACTACAGGCGTAATTAGCGCCCTGCACAGGTCTTTAGGGAGGTCTGTTTCTAGAGACCGTGATTACAACGACGTTATCCAAACCGATGCTGCTATTAATCCGGGTAATTCCGGGGGGCCGCTGGTTAATCTTAAAGGTGAAATAGTGGGGATTAATGTAGCCATATTTTCCACCAGTGGCGGCTATCAGGGCATAGGTTTTGCTATACCTATCAATAACGCAAAGAGGATTATCTCCCGGCTTATTGAAGGTAAAAAGATACTTTACGGCTGGTTGGGCGTAACGGTGCAGGATTTAACTGATGATTTAGCTAAATATTTTGAATTACCAGATAAAAACGGTGTGTTGGTAGCTAAGGTTTTGGCAAACAGCCCTGCCCAGAAAGCAGGTATCAAAGAAAGTGATATTATTAGGCAGTTTGATAATAACAATGTGAACAATGTAAGAGAGCTGTTGAGTATTGTGGGTAAGACTGAGGTTGGCCGTAAAGTAAAAGTGGTAGTAATGCGCGATAAGAAAGAAGTGGTTGAAGAGGTAGAGATTGGCGAAAGGCCGCAAGATTTAGAGAAAGCCCAGGCCGCCGGCTTATATGAGCCCTCAGAAGATAAATGGCGGGGGATAGAAGCAGAAGATTTAAATCCTGATAATGCCAGGCAATTCAGGATTGAAGAGAAGGCAGGGGTAGTGGTGGTTGATATCCAGCCGGACAGCCCTGCAAGCGAGGCGGGTTTAATTCCCGGAGACCTGATCTTAGAGATAAACAAACGAACAGTAAAAAATATCTCCGATTATAAAAAGATAATCCAGGAATTAAAAGGCAATGCCTTGGTTAAGACAGCAAGGGGTTATTTTCTTGTCAAAGAGAAAGAGGTTGAATAATAGCAATAATAGAGATTCGTTACAGAAAGCCAAAGGCTATGCCTTTCTGCTGCTTAAGTTTAGATTGCGCAGCGAAAGAGAGATTTACGAACGCCTGAAAAAGAAAAAGTTTAACGAAGAGATAATAAGAGAGACCTTGTTATTTTTAAAAAGTAAGAATTTTGTTGATGATAATAATTTTTCCAAGGCCTGGATTGAATCACGGCTGGCAAACTCCATTGGTTTAATAAGGTTGAAGCAGGAACTAAGGTTAAAAGGTATAGATGAAGAGATTATAGATAGCCAGATAAGCCAGGTAAAAGATAACTATTCTGAAGAAGATATAGTAACAAAGATTGCAAAAGATAAGTTTAAAAAATTGCCAAACCTAGAGCCTCAAAAGGCAAAAAGACGTATTTACGCATATCTTTTACGCCGTGGTTTCTCACCCGGCGTGGTTATTGATGTCATAAACAGCTATGAAGACAGATGTTTTAAGGGATAAATTTCTGGATTTCTTTAAGTCTAAGAGGCATAAGATTGTGGAGAGTGCTTCTCTTGTTCCTGAAGATGACCCTACTGTTTTGTTTACCCCTGCAGGGATGAGTCAATTCAAGAGACAATTCTTAGGTGTTACATCGGATTTTACCCGGGCAGCAACTGCTCAACGGTGTTTGCGCACCGATGACCTGGATAAAGTAGGTAAAACCCCCGGGCACCATACCTTCTTTGAGATGTTGGGAAATTTTTCATTTGGCGATTATTTTAAGGTTGAGGCAATTGAATGGGCATGGGAGTTTTTAACCGCAGAACTCAAAATTGATAAACAAAGACTATGGGTTTCAATATATAAGGATGATAGCCAGACTTATAAGATATGGAAGGATAAAATAAAGATTCCTGATGCAAAGATTATTAAACTAGGCGATAAGGAAAACTTCTGGCCTTCAGAGGCGAAGAACAAAGGCCCTAACGGGCCTTGTGGTCCGTGTTCTGAGATATTCTTTGACCAGGGCAGCGCAGTGGGTTGTAAAGAAAAAGATTGTAACCCTGCTTGTAATTGTGGTAGATTTGTAGAGGTTTGGAACCTGGTATTTACACAATTCAATCGCCAGGAAAGAGGGAGTTTAGAGCCGCTGCCCAAGAAAAACATTGATACCGGTATGGGATTAGAAAGATTGGCTGCGGTTATGCAGGGAGTGTATAGTAATTTTGAAACGGATTTGTTTAAACCTTTATTAAAGGAGATTGAGGGCAGCGCAGGGCGTAGCCCTAATACTAAACTCTCTTACGCTATTGCGGATCATATCCGCGCTATAGTATTTGCTATCTACGATGGGGTTTTGCCTTCCAATGAAGGCCGGGGCTATATAGTGAGAAAATTAATCCGTAAGAGCGCTCTTGATGCCAGGGCATTAGGGATAAAAAAACCATTTCTGTATTCATTAGTACCGGTTTTATCAGAAATAATGAAAGCCCCTTATCCTGAATTACAATTTCGCCGAGAGAACATCTCTGAAATAATTTTAGCTGAAGAAAAAAACTTCATTGCTATTTTAGATTCATGTCCAGAGTTAATAAATAAAGGTTTGTCAGAAATTGTGAAGAAGGCAGAAGATAAAACTCTATCTAAGGATGATATAAAAAAGGCTAGTATTATTGCCTTTGAGCTTTATGATACTTATGGTATTCCTTGGGAATTGACAAAAGATTGGTCTGGTGTCCATGGTATAAAAATTGATAAGAAAATATTCGATGTTGAGTTAGAGAAGCAGAAAAGTCGTTCCAAAGCACAGAGCACAATGAAAGGCGATGTCTTTGATAGTAAGGATTTGCATGTTGATTTAAAAGAGACTAAATTTCTTGGTTACGAGAATTATGAAACAAAGGCAAAGGTAATTAAGGTAATAAAGGATGGGGCGCAAGTAAAAAAAATAACTAAAAGCGATGAGGCAAAAATAATATTGGATAAAACCGTCTTTTACGCGGAATCAGGAGGGCAGGTCGGTGATACAGGAGAAATTGTAAAAGGCAAAAACATATTTGAGGTTTTGGGTACTAAGAAGCTGGGTAAAGTAATCATACATATAGGTAAAATGAAAGCCGGCAGTTTTAAAAAGAACGATTCAGTATCAGCTAAGATAGATATCAAACGTAGGCTTTCTATAGCTAGGAACCACACGGCCACCCATCTTTTGCAGGCAGTCTTAAGAAAAATCTTAGGGTCTCATGTGCAACAGCAAGGGTCTCTTGTGGCGAATGACAGATTGCGTTTTGACTTCACTCATTTTAAAGATATCAGCAAAGACGAACTGGATAGGATTGAAGAGGTTGTGAATAGTTATATATTAAATAATTATTCCCTTCAGACTAAACAGATGTCTCTGTTAGAGGCAAAGAGGCAAGGGGCATTAGCATTTTTTGCTGAGAAATATGCAGGCAAGGTGCGCGTGGTCTTAATAGGCGATGTCTCCAGAGAACTCTGTGCTGGTGCGCATCTAAACTCTACAGGTCAAATCGGAATTTTTAAGATAACCCAGGAGGCTTCAGTGGCTTCTGGCATAAGAAGGATAGAGGCTGTAACCGGCAGTTTTGCCTATAAAATAATCAAAGGGCAAGAAAATATACTTACGGATGTTTCTTCTATATTGAATGTGCCTGATGAGAAAATAACGCAGGAGTTACAAAAGAGATTAACCCGTTTAAGAGAATTAGAGAGGCAACTAAATTCCCAAAGATTAGATACTATTAAAGCTTCCCTGGATACGCTCATTCGGGATGCTGAAGATATAAATGGCATGAAGGTTATCACCAAAGTTATAGAGGGTTTAGATATAGACTTATTGAGAAAAACTATGGATTTGATTAAGCAAAATGTAGATGATTCGATTATTGCCTTAGGCTCATCTAATCAAGGCAGGGCATTTTTAGTTGTGGGGATAACAACTAATTTGTGTCAAAAAGGACTAGATGCATCCAGGCTGATTTCGCAAGTCGCTCAGTTGATTGGCGGCAGCGGAGGCGGAAGAAAAGATTTTGCGCAGGCAGGAGGCAATAAACCTGAAAATTTCCCTCAAGCCTTTGAGAAATTAAAAGATATAATTAGGGCTTGCCCCTAAGGTGATTTATAGGGCTAAGAAAATGAAGATTATACGTTTTAGCAGTAAAGAATTAGATAAGATTTATAACCGTGGTTTTATAAGGCATAAGCGCATAGAAGAGAAGGTAAAACGGATTATTGAGGATGTACGTCTTTTTGGCGATGAGGCCCTGATAAAATATACAAAAAAATTTGACGGGGTTAAATTATCCGTAAAACAGCTTAAGGTCTTTGAAATTGAAATTAGCGGCGCTTATCAGAATATAAGCCCTAATTTCGTCTCCAGCCTAAAGGTTATTATTGAAAATATCAATAGATTTTATCGTAAGTCCATTAAGAAATCCTGGAGGATAAAGGACGCTGACGGAGTTATTCTGGGCGAGAACTATATTCCCTTAGAGAAGGTTGGTATATATATCCCTGCGGGAACCGCACCTTTAGTTTCCTCTGTTTATATGACTGTGCTGCCTGCTAAGATAGCCGGCGTAAAAAAGATAGTTTTAATTAGCCCGCCGGATAAGAACGGTAATATCAATCCCCATATCCTGGTGGTGGCTGACCTTTTAAAGGTAGATGAGATTTATCGGGCAGGGGGGGCGCAGGCAATCGCTGCCTTGGCATATGGGACAAAGACCATCCCCCGGGTCGATAAAATCGTTGGGCCAGGTAATATCTATGTA
>JAHIOW010000004.1 GCA_018895075.1 Candidatus Omnitrophota bacterium
ACATGAGTTTCAGCGGCGAAATTTGTAACAACTTCGGGCTTTTCTTTCTTAAAGATTAATTCTATACGCTTTTTATCGCAGATATCGGCTTTATAGAATTTAAAGTCAGGGACAGTCCCCTTCGGGGACAGTCCCTGTAATCTTTTTAAATCGCCAGCGTAGGTTAGTTTATCGACAACAATCAAGTCAGGGACAGTCCCCTTCGGGGACAGTCCCTGTAATCTTTTTAAATCGCCGGCATAGGTTAATTTATCTACAACTATGGGGAAATAGCCCTTTTTTACTGCCTGACGCACAAATTCGCTGCCGATAAAACCAGCGCCACCGGTAATCAAAATAGATTTATTCTTCATCTTGTTAGGGACAGTCCCCTTCGGGGACAGTCCCTATATACCCTTTTACGCATTCTTCTAATACCCCATCAATATTTCTTACATTAAAGCCGCTACTCTCTAACTTTTTTGTGGATAATATGAGGTTAGTCCTTACTGAATTTAACTTCCTAAAGTCAATAATTTCGTATTTGAAATCAGACACATATTTTTTATATACCTCCAAAAGTCTAGAATATACTAGAGGATCCTTATTTACTACGTTATAGATTCCACTGGCTTTTATTTTAATTAAGTGCGTAAGTGCCTTAATAAAATCGGGAATGTAAGTTACAGAATTAGGAAGGTCGATTGCTTTTCTGTATTTGATGAGTTTGGTAAGAAGATTTCTGGGGTGAGGGCGATTATCCAGTGGCACCCGAATTCTAGTAATCAAAACCGGGTATTTTTTTGCTAAAAATAATAATGCTTTATCAGAATAAATCTTTGTGCGGCTATAAAAAAGTTCAAAAAAGTCGGGTTCCTTTGCTTCATCTATCGGTATATCCTTTGAATAATCGTAGTGATAAATACATCCCGTTCCTATATGCACTAGCCTAATATTATTCCTTAATGCCAACTCCCCAAGGATAATCGGGACAAATACATTTGCGGAAATAGTTTTATCTTTATCCAGCTCGCAGTCATCGACATTGTTTTTACCGGTAAAACCGATGCAATTTATTAAAATTTCAGGCTGATACTTATCTATTTCTTCCTGGGCTTCCTTATAAGAATAAATCTTTCTATCCGAAATTTCGCATTGAAATTCCTCCTGCAGCCTAGAACCAATATAACCCTTACCCAATATAAGAACTTTATTTTTCATCTCTACAGATTCTCTTCAGATATTCTCCATACTCTGTATTTATGCCATTTGCTAAATTTTGCAATTGTTTTTTATTTATAAACCCCATTCTGTATGCAACCTCTTCAATACAGCCAATCTTTAATCCCTGTCTTTCCTCTACTGTTTTTATAAACATCGAGGCATCAATCAAGGCATTGTATGTTCCGGTATCAAGCCAGGCATATCCGCGGCTTAACAGTTTGACATTAAGTTTCTTTTCTTTAAGGTATTGATTATTAATATCGGTAATCTCCAGCTCTCCTCTTCGGGAAGGTTTTAGGGACTTGGCGATTTCAATCACCCGGTTATCACAAAAATAAAGTCCGCAAACTGCGTAATTTGATTTGGGCTTTTTGGGCTTCTCTTCGATAGAAATCACATTAGATTTATCATCAAGCTCTATCACACCGTATCTTTGAGGGTCTTTTACATAATAACCGAAAATAATCGCTCCTTCTTTTAAAGCAGAGGCTTCTTGTAATAAATCGGTGAGTTCATGGCCATAAAAGACATTGTCCCCTAAAATTAAACAGACGTTTTCACGGCCAATAAATTCCTGGGCAATAATGAAACTTTCCGCTATACCCCGGGGTTCTTCTTGTTTAGTATAGCTGAGCCTTATTCCTAAATCATGGCCATCGCCTAATAAATCTTTAAATCTCGGGGTATCCTGCGGGGTAGAGATTATCAGGATATCTCTAATCCCTGCCAGCATTAAAACTGATAGGGGATAATAAATCATCGGTTTGTCATATACAGGAAGCAGCTGTTTACATACCCCTTTTGTAATGGGATATAATCTAGTTGCCTTCCCGCCCGCTAGAATTATGCCTTTCATATAGACTCTCTCTTATTTTTTAACAACCTGATACCTTTGTGTTGGTTAATCTTTCTATGAATATAACCCTTGCGCTCTAATGCATTTAATCTATCGATTACGTTTTTATGGGAGCGGATATTGCAAGATTGTTGTATCTGGCGGATATAAGGGGAATCTTTATTCACAGCTATATATTCTCTGATAAATAGGTAAACTTGTTCCTGGTTAAGGGTTAGTTTATTAGCCATTTTTGCTTTTTAATAAGAATCTAAATGTTACCATATTTAAAAAGAGAAAGCAAGGGGTTTTTGGGGTGATTTTTAGATTTTTACAGGGATAAAAATTGCGATAAATAAAGGGGTTAGGTAAATAAAGGGAGTTATACTTTATAGCCCTTTTTTGACTATATACTCCACTAAATCTACTACCCGGCAGGAGTAGGCCCATTCATTGTCATACCAGCCCATTATCTTGATGAGCCTACTATCTATGACTTTGGTCAATCCGGCATCAAAGATACAGGAGTAACTGGAGCCAAAGAAGTCTTTAGAGACCAGTGGTTC
>JAHIOW010000039.1 GCA_018895075.1 Candidatus Omnitrophota bacterium
AAGGAGAAGATGTCTTTGAAGAAGGTTTCTTTTCTCGCAGCTTCTATCTTAATATTCCTGGTAATTTGCATTCCTGCATATGCCCAAGAGGATACCTCGCGGCTCGGCAAATTACTGTTCTTTCATTCTCCGACCTGTCAAAAATGCATAGAAGTAAAAAATGAATTAATCCCGGATATAGAGAAAGAATTTCAAGGTAAAATTTTAATAGAATATCGCGATATTACCGATATCCAAAATTATAAGTTGTTATTGAGCCTCAAGGAAAAATATAATGCCCAGGATATAAAGAATACTTTACCTGTATTTTTTCTGGAAGGTCGTTTTTTGAATGGAGAGGGTGAAATCAAAGAGGCCCTTAAGATGCTCATTGCTCAGTCATTAACCAGGCCGCGTGAGCAGGAACGGGGTTTACCAGAGGTAGATTTGGTTGCCCGTTTTAGGGCCTTTCACCCCCTGGCGATTATAAGTGCCGGCCTGATTGATGGCATAAATCCCTGCGCCTTCACTGTTATGTTATTTTTTATCTCCTTTTTGACAGTACAGGGATATAGAAAAAAAGAACTGCTTATCATCGGGCTGTCTTTTATATTTTCTGTATTCTTAACCTATATCTTGGTGGGGATAGGAATATTCGGGTTTCTTTATCATCTCCAACATTTCTGGCTGATGGCCAGGATATTTAATTTTTCCATCGGGATATTCAGCATTATATTAGGAGTCTTAGCCCTTTATGATTTCTTTAGATTTAAGAAGACCGGCTCTACTGAAGGACTAATCCTGCAATTGCCCACAGGTGTAAAAAATCAGATACATTCTGTAATCGGCCTGCATTATAGGAAATCTAAAAGTTCTCCAGGGCAACAAAGGGTATTTATTTTTAGGCTGGTTTCAAGCGCCTTAATTACCGGTTTCTTGGTATCGATATTAGAGGCGGTTTGCACCGGGCAGGTATATCTTCCCACTATTGCCTTGGTCTTGGAGACCACCCATCTTAAGTTAGAGGCTTTAGGGTACCTCTTGCTTTATAACCTGATGTTTATTCTACCATTACTAGCGATATTTCTTTTATGCCTCTTTGGCTTGGCCTCTGAGCAATTTGCTCAGATTTTTAAGAGGCATCTTTTGGGCGTAAAGATACTGATGGCAATCATCTTTTTCGTTTTAGGGATATTTTTAATCTACAGGGCCTGAGAATATGCCGGTTATACTTATTATACTTCTAGGTTTCTTGTCTTTTTCCTTGCCGGGTTGTTATCCGCAAAGACAACAGGGGACAACCGCTCAATCAGAGGTTAGTGACCCTTATTCCTGGGACTTTGCTCAGGTGAAACAAGGCGAAATCTTGAGGCATAATTTCATATTCAAGAATGAATCTAAAGAAACTTTAAAGATAAAGGATGTGAATACCTCTTGTGGCTGTACAGTTTCTAAAGTGCAAGAGAAAGTCCTTTCTCCAGGTGAAAGTACTTTTATAGAAGTTGAGTTTAACACCAAAGGTTATTCCGGGCCAACGCAACAGTATATATATGTGCATACCGATAATCTTGATAATCCTCTGGTAAGATTTATAATCAAGACCCAGGTCCAATAAGGCCCTCCCGTATCTTAAAAACCATAAAATAGAAACCCAGCGGAGTCTTTTTTGGCTATCTATCCCGGTTTTCTTTAATTGACATAACCTCAATTATAGTATATAATTGCTTTCTTATGGAATTAAATGAGATTATCCAACAGCGGAAGCAGAAAGTTAACTCTTTAGAGAAAAAAGGGATAGCTGTATATGATAGGATTTTTCCCGGGCGAATGGATATTGCTAGTGTCCTTGATGCCCTACAGGAGGGTAGAAAGGTAAGTCTATCTGGTCGGATTATGGCCAAACGCGCGCACGGTAAAGCAATATTTTTGGATTTAAGAGACTCCACGGGTAAAATTCAGCTTTATCTTAAAGAAGACATTTTGGGTGAGGATAGATTCGCTCTCATTAATGAATTTGTGGATATTGCAGATATTATAGGCGTTGTGGGTGAGCTTTTTAAGACCCGCACCGGTGAACCTACGGTTAAATTAGAGGAATTTGCGATTTTGTCCAAGGCCACAAGGCCCCTGCCTGAGAAATGGCACGGCTTAAAAGATATTGAGTTACGTTACCGGCAGCGTTATCTAGACCTGATTGCCAATGAAGAGGTAAAAAAGGTATTTTTGATGCGCTCGCGGATTATTAAGGCCATAAGAGATTTCTTAAATAACACGGGTTTCTTAGAGGTAGAGACGCCGATGATGCATTCTCTCCCCGGAGGCGCGGCAGGGCGGCCTTTTAAAACACACCATAATGAGTATGACTTAGAGCTATATTTAAGGATTGCCCCGGAATTGTATCTAAAACGTCTTCTAGTCGGCGGTCTGGATAAGGTATATGAAATAAACCGCAGTTTCCGCAATGAGGGCGTCTCTACCAGGCATAATCCCGAGTTTACGATGCTGGAAGTCTACCGCGCCTATGCAAATTACGAGGATATGATGCAGTTAACTCAAGAGCTGATTGCCTATGTCGCCAGAGAAGTCTGTGGTAAGACAGAGATTACTTACCAGGGTAAAAGTATAGACCTGAATCCTCCTTGGCAGAGACGGGCATTTTCTGAAATGGTAAGAGAAAAGTTCGGCATTGAACCTGATGACCAGGCTGCGGTTATGTTAAAGAAATTGCAAGCCAAGGGTTTTGCCAAAAACAAGAAGCGCCTGAGCCGCTCCCAGGTTGCCAAGGTAATAGAGGATGTATTGGAGCAGGATATGAATGTCAGGCCTACGTTTGTTACCGATTATTTTACCAGCCTTTGTCCTTTGGCTAAGACTAGAAGCGATAATCCTTTAATCTCCGAAAGGTTTGAGTTATATATCGCTGGCTTAGAGATAGGCAATGCCTATTCAGAGTTAAATGACCCTGTTGAGCAAAAAAGACGTTTTCAAGCAGAGATTAAAGAACTAACTGATGATGAAAAGAAAAGAGTTGATGAGGATTATATCCTGGCTTTGGAATACGGCATGCCTCCTGCAGGCGGCTTAGGCATAGGCATAGATAGATTGGTAATGTTATTTACGGATCAGCCTGCGATCAGGGACGTGATTCTGTTCCCATTATTAAGACCTATTTGAACTGTTTAATGTTTAAAGTTTAATGTAAAAACATTAAACATAGTACATTAAACATAAAACAAAACTATATGAAAACTGAGCTGTTTATAAGCTGGCGTTATCTGGCGACAAAGAGGAAAGAGAAGCTTATATCTTTGATTAGCATTATTTCTGTTTTGGGGGTAGCCATTGGCGTAGCGGCGCTGATTGTGGTGACTGCGGTCATGGCCGGATTTGATAATGACCTGCGCGATAAGATTGTAGGTAATTATTCCCATATTACTATCACAGATTATAAAGGCATTGAGAGTAACGAATACGAGAATATCATGCGCAAGATATCAGGCAATCCACACCTCAAAGGAGCAAGCCCTTATGTCCAGGGACAGGTGTTAGTGCAGGAAGGAAACAGATTCTTTGCCGTAGGCCTGAAAGGAATACAGCCGCAACTGGAAACCCAAGTTACGAATATAGAAAGATATTTAATTAATGGTGATATTGGCAATTTAGAGCAGGATTGTGTGATTATCGGTAAAGAGTTGGCCTCGTATCTGGGGGTAAATAGGGACTCGGATTTATCCGTCTATTCACCTTTATCTAAAACCCGTAAGTTAAAAGTAGTAGGCATTTTTAATTCCGGAATGTATGATTATGACGCCAACCTTATCTTTACTAATTTAAAGACGGCGCAGGAGATTTTGGGATTGAATAATCAAATTAGCGCCGTAGCCGTAAAACTGGATAATCTCTATTTAGCCAATCAGGTCAAAGAGGAATTCGCCAGGGACCTCGGCTTCAATTATAATTTGAAGACCTGGATAGAGATGAATCCAAATTTCTTTGCTGCCCTAAAATTAGAAAAACTGACTATGTTTATTATCTTGACATTAATCATACTGGTTGCTTCTTTTAATATTATCAGCACCCTGATAGTGATGGTCGTAGAAAAAACCAAAGATATCGGTATATTAAAAGCCATCGGCATGAGTTCTAAAAAGATAAGGAGGATCTTTACTTACCAGGGCCTGATGATCGGAGCCATGGGCACTCTTTTTGGGACATTGACGGGGATACTGTTGTGCAATCTGCTGAAAAAATATCAATTTATAAAGTTACCTGCGGATATATATTATATTGACAGGCTGCCTGTATCCATAGAATTTTGGCCGGACATTGCCTTGATTATAATAGTGGCGATGGCTATTACTCTCATTTCTACTATTTATCCTGTAAGTAAGGCCGCTAAATTAAAGCCGGTAGAAGCGTTGAGGTATGAATAACTATGTTAGAAGCACAAAATGTGTATAAGGTTTATAACCATAGTAGTAAGGCAGTTTACGTATTGAAAGGAGTGGATTTAAATATAGAGAAAGGAAGGTTTGCGGCTATTGTTGGGCCTTCTGGCGCGGGAAAGTCAACGCTCTTGCATATATTAGGCGGTATAGATACTCCCACGCAAGGCAAGATCCTTCTTGATGAACAAGATATTTACAGCCTTTCTGACCTTGCACTTTGCCGGGTAAGGAATGAGAGGATCGGATTCGTATTTCAATTCTATCATCTGTTATCAGAATTTACAGTTTTGGAGAATGTGCTTATGCCAGGGCTTATAAAAGCAGAAACCCCCGCCAGAGGCGGGTCCGCCTTCGGCGGAAAGAACCCTGCCTGTTCGGCAGGCAGGCAACAACCAACAATACAAGAAGAATCAAGGGGGCTTTTAAGTCAGGTGGGTTTGGGCGATAGGATGAGGCATTTTCCCACTCAACTTTCCGGCGGAGAACAACAAAGAGTAGCGATTGTGCGCGCGCTCATAAATAAGCCGGATCTGCTTCTCTGTGATGAGCCAACAGGAAACCTTGACTCTAAGACAGGAGAAGGTATAATCTCTCTTATTAAGAAGATAAATATAGAGCGTCAGATGACCGTGGTTCTGGTGACACATAACTTAGAATTGGCAAAGGTAGCAGACCAGGTATATTATTTAAAGGACGGGGTATTGGTAAATTAGGGAGGTCCGTAAAATGAAAGTTTATATCAATGGTAAATTTTATGATAAGAAAGACGCCAAGATCTCTGTATTTGACCACGGCCTTTTATACGGCGATGGGGTCTTTGAAGGAATACGCGCCTATAATCGTTTAGTCTTTAAATTAAAAGAGCATATCGAGCGGCTCTTTGAGTCAGCCCAGAGCATAATGCTAAAAATTCCTCTGAACAAGAATCAGATGACTAAGGCGGTTATCTCTACTATAAAGGAGAATAAGCTTAAAGACGCCTATATACGCATTCTGGTTACGCGGGGAGAAGGAGATCTGGGCCTTGATCCTCGTAAATGCGAAGGCGCAGCCGCGGTTATAATTATTGCTGACACAATAGCCCTGTATCCAGAAAAATTCTATAAGCAGGGCCTGGAGATTATTACTGTGCCTACAGTAAGGAATCTTCCGGAGGCAGTTAACCCGCAGATCAAGTCTTTAAATTATCTCAATAATATCTTGGCTAAGATTGAGGCAATAAATGCCGGATTTGATGAGGCGATCATGCTGGATACCTTAGGTTATATAGCAGAATGTACTGGCGACAATATCTTTATCGCCAAACACAATGAACTTTATACGCCGCCGCAATGTATGGGTACCTTAAGAGGCATTACTCGCGATACGGTTTTAGAGATTGCCAGAAAGAATAGAATCCCGGTCCACGAACATGTGCTTACTCGGCATGAATTGTATATTTCTGACGAATGTTTCTTGACCGGTACCGCGGCGGAGATTATACCGGTGGTAAAGGTTGATGGCCGGGTTATCGGAGATGGTAAACCCGGGGAACTTACCTTGCGCTTGACGAAGAAATTTAAGGAGTCGACTAAAAAAGAAGGGACCAGGTATTAAAATGCTTTGTGATATCTGCGGTAAAAATCCGGCTACTGTGCATCTGACAGAGATCATCGATGACCAGATGAATGAACTTCATTTGTGTGAAGGGTGCGCGCGTCAAAAAAGTATTCAGATGGAGCAGCAGTTTGGATTAAGCGACCTTTTGGCAGGCCTGACAGAGTTTGAGAAGCCTCCTCTAAAACAAGAAGCGGTATCCCTTAAATGCCCAAACTGCGGCCTTAATTATGCAGACTTTAAAAAGATAGGCCGCCTGGGATGCAGCGTCTGTTATAGCACATTCAGAAAATATCTGGGGCCGCTTTTAAAGAGAATCCATGGTTCAAACCTGCATCAGGGCAAGTCTCCGCTGAAGGTTACCAGGACCCTGAGGAAAAAGACAGATTTATTATCTGACTTACGTTATCAACTCCAGAAGGCAATCCAGATAGAGGCCTTTGAAGAGGCAGCCGGCATTCGCGACCAGATCAGGGCATTGGAGAAAAAACAAGCGCAAGGTACTAAAGAAGGCATAAAGGAATAAAAGAGGATATGATTATCAATGACATGTTGAAACATACCAGCGAGTGGTTAAAGGGGACAGGCCCTAATTCAGATATTGTTATTTCCAGCCGCATCCGCCTGGCCAGAAACTTAGATAAAGTTTCCTTTCCGCATTGGGCGAATAAAGGCCAGAGCCAGGAGACCTTAGAGAAGATTGAGGCAGCGGTAGGCAAAGTTGATTATCTAAAAAAGAGCAGTATCTTTAGATTAGCAGATTTAGATAATATAGATAAACAGTTTTTGATTGAAAGGCACCTGATGTCTTATGAGCATGCCCAAAAGGCAAACAGTAAGGCGGTAATAATTGATGAAGAAGAGATAGTCTCAATTATGATTAATGAGGAAGACCATATAAGACTACAGGTAATGCAGTCAGGTCTTTGTGTTTTCCAAGCCTGGGATATTGTCAATAAAATAGACGATTGTTTAGCCAAGGAGTTATCCTTTGCATTTTTGACGGATTGGGGTTATCTGACTGCCTGTCCTACTAATACAGGCACGGGTATGCGGGGTTCGGTAATGTTGCATCTGCCGGCATTAGTAATGACGCGCCAGGTCAATCGCGTTTTAGCGGCGATTGCCAAATTAAGTTTTACTACCCGCGGTCTCTACGGCGAAGGCACACAGGCTACCGGTAATTTCTTTCAGGTTTCCAATCAGGTTTCTTTGGGGCACAGCGAAGAGGGCATTATTGAAAGTATAAATGGCCTGATTAAACAGATTATTGAGCAAGAAAACCAGGCCAGGGAGGCATTATCTTCTAAAAATAAGGCGATGTTAGAAGATAGATTTAGCCGCAGTTTTGCCCTGCTTAAGAGCGCGCACATTATATCCAGCCAGGAGACTATAGAACTATTATCTATGGTAAGACTAGGTTGTGATTTAGGTATGATTAAGAATATTGACCGCAGTTCGATCAATGAATTATTTATTATTACTCAGCCAGCGCATCTGCAGAAAATAGAAAATAAGAAACTTTCCGCCGAGGAAAGAGATGTAAAGAGGGCTGAGTTAATTAGAAATAAGCTGATAAAATAGAAAGCCGATTGGTTTTAAGGAGGGAGCAATGTTTAGTCGTTTTACTGAACGGGCCAGAAAAGTAATTATTTTAGCTAAAGAAGAAGCAAGGCGTTTTAATCATGATTACATCGGCACAGAGCATATACTTTTGGGTTTAGTCCGTGAGGGCGAGGGCGTGGCGGCATCAGTCTTGGAGAAATTAGGTATTTCTTTAGAGAGTATACGCCTGGAAATTGAGAAATTAGTACAGCCCGGGCCGGCCACCCAGATTATCGGAGATATACCATTTACCCCCCGCGCAAAAAAGGTATTAGAATTGGCGGCAGAGGAAGCGCGTTCTTTAAACCACAACTATATTGGCACTGAACATCTTTTATTGGGGCTCATCCGTGAAGGAGAAGGCATTGCCTCGCAGGTATTATTAAATCTAGGCCTGGATTTAAACCGGGTAAGAAATGAAGTATTGGAACTTTTGGGTTCGGCCTTACCCGGCTTTAGCCAAGGACAGGCTTCAGCAAAGACCAAGACGCCGGCATTAGATGCCTTTGGCAGGGACCTGAACACATTAGCCAAAGAGAATAAACTTGACCCGGTAATCGGCAGGCATCAAGAGATTGAACGGGTCATTCAGATATTAAGCAGGCGCACGAAGAATAATCCGGTTTTATTAGGCGAGGCAGGCGTAGGAAAGACAGCTATAGTTGAAGGCCTGGCTCAGGAAATTGTGGCCGGCAACGTCTCGGAGGGATTAAGGAATAAGCGTATCATTGTTTTGGATTTGGCCCTGATGGTTGCCGGAACAAAATACCGCGGGCAGTTTGAAGAAAGAATCAAGGCAGTGATGGAGGAGATAAAACGTTCTCAAAATGTGATCATATTCATAGACGAATTACATACACTGGTGGGCGCAGGGGCAGCCGAAGGCGCGATTGATGCCTCAAATATCTTAAAACCCGCGCTTTCCAGGGGTGAGATGCAGTGCATTGGCGCGACGACCTTAGACGAATATAGAAAGCACATAGAAAAGGATGCAGCCTTAGAGCGCAGGTTTCAAACCATAATGGTTGAACCCCCTTCGGCTACACAGACAATAGAGATACTCAAAGGACTGCGAGATAGATATGAGGCGCACCATCGCGTTACATTTAAAGATGAAGCATTAGAGGCAGCGGTAAGGTTATCCGACCGTTATATTTCCGGCAGATACCTTCCGGATAAGGCCATTGATTTAATTGATGAGACAGGTTCCCGGGCCAGATTGAATGTCCTGGTTGTTCCTCCGGAGGTCAAAAAACTGGAAGAGAAGGTGGAGGCCTTAAGAAAAGAAAAAGAGGTTTATATCAAATCTCAGGATTTTGAAAAGGCAGCTTCATTAAGGGATCAGGAAAGGCAGGCGCGTCAGGAATTAGAGGAGTTGAATCGCCAATGGACAGCTGCCAGAGATAAAACGCGCCCTGAGGTTGGCGAAGAGGAGATTGCCAAGATTGTCTCGCAGTGGACAGGCATACCCTTATACAGATTGGAAGAAAAGGAGAGTGAGAAATTATTAAAGATAGTAGATGAATTGCATAAACGCGTGGTGGGCCAGGATGAAGCTATAGCTGCCATTGGCAGCGCGGTTAGACGGTCGCGCGCAGGCATCAAAGACCCTAAAAGACCGATTGGTTCATTTATATTTTTAGGCCCTACCGGGGTAGGTAAGACCCTCCTGGCGCGCGCCTTGGCTGAATTCATGTTTAGTGATGAGGAAGCGCTCTTACAGTTAGACATGTCAGAATATATGGAGAAATTTAATGTCTCCCGCCTTATCGGCGCCCCGCCAGGATATGTAGGTTATGAGGAAGGCGGACAACTCACCGAGAGGGTAAGGCGCAGGCCCTATTCTGTTATACTATTAGATGAAATTGAAAAAGCCCACCCGGATGTATTCAACCTGCTTTTGCAGGTATTTGAAGACGGCAGGCTTACCGATAGCTTCGGCAGAAAAGTAGATTTTAGAAACACGATTATCATTATGACCTCTAATGTGGGCGCAGAGATAATCCGCAAGTCAAGTTCCTTGGGATTCAAGAACCAGAAAGAAGAAGTTACCTATCAGGATATGAAAGAGAAATTGCTGGAGGAGGTAAAACGCACATTCAAACCAGAATTTTTAAACCGTATAGATGATATTATTGTCTTCAGGCCCCTGTCTCGTGAGGATTTAGCGCACATCGTTGATATAGAGATAGGGTTTGTGATAGAAAGATTAAAAGAACATAATATAATATTGGAGGTTACGCAAGAGGCAAAGGATTTTCTCATTGAGAAGGGTTTTGACCCTGTATTCGGAGCAAGGCCTTTAAAGAGGACTATCCAGAGGTTTTTGGAAGACCCCTTGGCCTCTGATATAATCTCAAAGAGATTTAAAGAGGATTCAAAAGTTAAGGTCTTGCGTAAGAATGAGGAGTTGGTTTTCGCATAATGGTAAAATTATTTATAAATATAGGCAATAAGGTATTATCATTTCTATATCTTATGGGTGGTTTAAGTAACTTGGCCTTTCAGTCTTTTTATTGGACCTTTGCCGGGCCCCATAAAAAACAACGCATCCTTGAGCAAGCCCAAAAAGCCGGTGTAGAGAGCCTGCCTATAATTTCGCTTGTAGCCTTATTTATCGGCGTGATTATGGCCTTACAGACTGCCTATCAGATGCAGCGTTTGGGCTCAGAGATGTATATTGCCAGCATCGTTGCCCTTTCTTTAGTAAGAGAATTGGGTCCGGTTATAGCTTCCTTAGTAGTAGCAGGCAGGGTTGGGGCAGCAATTACTGCTGAGATAGGCTCAATGCAGGTAACCGAACAGATAGACGCCCTCCAGACACTAGCCACAAATCCCATTAGGTATCTGGTGGTTCCGCGCCTGCTGGCCTTAAGTATTATGTTGCCTATATTAACCTTATACGCAGATGTAATTGGTATATTTGGCGGTTATCTTATCTGTGTACATAAACTGGGTATCTCTTCCAGTATGTATCTCAATATTACCTTTGATTCTTTACTTTTTAAAGACCTATTCAGCGGTCTAATCAAGACGATATTCTTTGGTATGATTATTGCCTTTGTCAGCTGCTATCACGGTTTTAATGTTGAAGGCGGGGCAGAAGGCGTAGGCAGGGCAACTACCCGTTCAGTGGTTACATCGTTTATCTTTATTATCTCCGCAGACTGCTTTTTTACTGCCCTGTTTTATTTTATCTTCCCCTAAATGAGCAGATAATTTACGGAGAGAAGCAACGTAAATTATAGGCCGAAGGCAGTCTGCGAATTTAACCCCGACGTATCGTCGGGGTAAGTTCGTGCAAACAATTTATGTTCACTTCGTTCCATAAATTGTGCACTCAATTATGATAGAAATACAAGGATTAACAAAGTCATTTAACGGACATAAGGTTTTAGATAATCTCAACCTTACGATAGATAAAGGCCAGACCTGCGTGATTATTGGCCGTTCGGGTTGCGGAAAGAGCGTTTTATTAAAACATATTGTAGGTATACTCAAGCCCGATAGCGGCCGGATCCTTATTGACGGTAAGGATATTACCGTATTAAGAGACAAAGAATTAGACGAACTGAGGATGAAGATGGGGATGGTTTTTCAGGGTGGGGCGCTTTTTGACTCTTTGACTGTAGGCGAGAATGTGGGTTTTGAGTTTATAGAACACCGGAAGCTGGATCCCAGAGAATTGCTGGAAATAATTGAAGAAGCGCTCTGTATGGTGGGTCTATGCGGTATTGAAAACTTAATGCCTTCTGAATTGAGCGGCGGTATGAAGAAACGGGTTGCCTTAGCCAGGGCAATATGTATGAAACCCGAGATTATATTCTATGATGAGCCTACTACCGGGGTTGATCCCATTACCGCAGATAGCATAAATGAACTTATAAGAAGCCTTCATGATAAAATAAAAGTTACTTCCATTGCAGTAACCCATGATATGAAGAGCGCCTATAGGATAGCCGATAAGATCGCCATGCTTTATCAGGGCAGAATTATTGCCGAAGGTTCTTCAGATGAAATCCAGAATACTCAACATCCCGTAGTGTACCAGTTTATAAACGGATTAGCCCAAGGTCCGATCACCGAGACCCTGGAGCAGTTTAGATAATAGGGAGGATGAAAATGATATTTGGTAAAACCCGGTTGGAATTAAAGGTGGGAATTTTTGTCTTTATTGGCCTGGTGATCTTGGTGACATTTGTTTTGCTCATCGGAGATTTTAAAACCTGGACTTCCGGGTACAGTATCAATTTTATGTTTAACTTTGTCAATGGCGTAAAGATAGGGGCGCCGGTAAGATTTGCCGGTGTAGATATAGGCGAGGTTAAAGATATAGAATTTGTTTTCCTGCCCCAGGAAAAGAAAGTCAAGGTTAAGATGATAGGCTGGGTTAAGGAAGAAGTAAAAATCCCCATTGATTCCACAGTCTGGGTCAACACATTGGGGTTATTAGGTGAGAAGTATGTTGAGATTATGCCGGGAGAAGACCATAACAATTATCTAAGCCCGGATCAAACCCTCGTAGGCGCGGACCCTATTGCCATGCATGAGATGGCTGAATTAGCCAGGCGTATAGCCGGTAATATAGATGAGAGTATTGTTAAGATAAAAAATAAAGAGGGTACCGTTGGAAGGCTTCTTTATGATGATACAGTATATAAAGAATTAGAGGCATTGATTACTGATATAAGAAAACACCCCTGGAAGCTTCTTAGTCAGCCCAAAGAAAAACCCAAGAAAAGATAGGTTAAGATTGTGGTTATGAAAACTAAGACCGTATTTAGTTGTCAGAATTGCGGTTACCAGTCGCCTAAATGGTTAGGCAGGTGTCCTGATTGTAGCAGTTGGAATTCTTTTGTGGAAGAGGATTATACCGCCCCGTCAACAAAAACCAAAGAAAGAACATCCCTGTATAAAGATGGGCCGGTGTTATTAAAAGATGTAGAGGTTAAGCAAGGCCATCGGGTTAAGACAGATATCTTGGAACTGGATAGGGTATTGGGTGGAGGAATAGTAGCAGGTTCGGTGGTATTGATAGGCGGAGATCCGGGTATCGGTAAATCTACGATAGCATTGCAGATTTCTAACCAGTTGACTAAGCAGGGGGTTGGAGTTCTTTATGTAAGCGGTGAAGAATCAGTTGCCCAGACAAAATTAAGGGCCCAGCGCCTGAAGGCGCAAAAAGGAAAGGAGGCAGACCTATATATAGTTAATCAGACGGATTTGTCCTTGATTATTGAATATATAAAAAAAATAAAACCTAGCGTGGTAATTATTGATTCTATACAGGTAATGTTTGAGCCTACAATTAGTTCTTCGCCTGGCAGTGTCAGTCAGGTAAGAGAATGCGCTGGTATACTTACACAGTTAGCCAAGACTACCGGCACGGCTATTTTTATTATTGGGCATGTGACCAAAGAGGGGGCTATTGCCGGCCCCAGAGTCCTTGAACATATTGTGGATACCGTACTTTATTTTGAAGGGGATAAGTTTTCATTATATAGGATTTTGCGGGCAGTAAAAAATAGGTTTGGTTCAACCAACGAGATTGGAGTCTTTGAAATGGGCGCCTCAGGCCTGAGCGAAGTTAAAAATCCTTCAGAGATTTTCTTATCAGAGAGGCCCAAGGATGTTTCGGGCTCGGTGGTTGCCTCTATCCTAGAAGGAAGCCGGCCGTTGTTAGTAGAAGTCCAGGCATTAGTGAGTAAATCAAGTTTTGGTTACGCTTGTCGTCGAACGCAGGGGTTTGATTATAACCGGTCAGTCTTATTGGTAGCGGTGTTGGAGAAAAGAATGGGTTTGTGCTTAGAGGCAGAGGATATATTTATTAATGTTGCCGGTGGCATAAAAATAGAAGACCCGGCAGCGGATTTAGCGGTGGCAGTGGCAATAACCTCAGCCTTTCGCGAACAATTAGTCCTTGCTGATACTTTGGTTTTGGGCGAGGTGGGGCTGGCAGGGGAAATCAGGAGTATCTCGCAGGTGGTTTTGCGCATAAATGAAGCGGCAAAGCTTGGATTTAAGCGTTGTGTATTACCGAGAAATAATTATAAGAATCTGGATTATAAAAATGAGGCAATAGAATTAGTGCCGGTTTCAAATTTAAAAGAGGCATTAGAGATTGTGTTAAGCCTGCCTGCCGGCAGGCAGGGAGGTAATTAATGAATTTATTATTGGTGCGTATTCTTTTTATTTTAGGTAGCGTTAGCGTTGGTTATCAGACGCTAGCCCACCAAGGAAACGGTGTCCTGGGAGCCTTGATTGGCCTTGCGGTAGCTTGTGTACTTATACTTACCGAGATGGGTTTGCGCCAGGTCTCCATGCGGGGGCTTTCCAGCGCGGTATTTGGCCTGATATTAGGCCTGATTATGGCAAAACTCGTTAGCGATGCCTTAAGCCTGGCCTCTATTCCTTTAGCAACCCTGTCTTTTGTCAGGGTTGCCCTCACCTTGGTTTTTTGTTATTTAGGTATGGTAATTGGCCTGCGCGGTAAAGATGAATTTAACATCATTATTCCTTATGTGAGGCTGCGCAGGCAAAACCAGATAGAGGAAGTAACGCTATTGGACACAAGCGTGATTATTGACGGCCGGATTGTGGATATCTGTAAGACCAAATTTCTAGAAGGTAAGATTATTATCCCCCGGTTTGTCTTAAAGGAATTGCAGCAGATTGCGGATTCCACTGATCCCATGAAGCGTCAAAGGGGCCGCCGGGGATTAGAAATATTACACGCCATACAAAAAGAAGTAAGCCAGGGTATAGTTTTGAATGAAGAAGAACTGCCTGAAGTGCCCGAGGTGGATGCTAAATTAGTAAAGTTGGCCAAGTTGTTAGAGGCAAAGATATTGACAGTAGATTTTAATCTGAACCGTATAGCCAGCCTGCAGGGTATAAAAGTGCTCAATATAAATGAACTGGCGAATGCCTTAAGGCCGGTTATCCTTCCTGGAGAGCAGATGGAAATTAAATTGATAAAGGAAGGTAAAGAACATAACCAGGCAGTAGGGTATCTTGAGGATGGCACAATGGTCATAGTAGAAGATGCGCGCAGGTTTATCGGCCAGATTATAAAAGTGGCGGTTACCTCAGTCCTGCAGACCCAGGCAGGTAAACTGATTTTTGCTAAAATAAAATAAGTGAAGCCCAAACTTATGGAGCGATAGCGAAAATAAGTTTGCTGGCTTAAATTCGCACAATAACTTACTCACACCTTTAGTGTTCGTAAGTTATGTGCTCATTTAAGATGCATGTTACAGCAATAGTTCTTGCTGCCGGAGGCGGCTTAAGATTCAAATCAAAAATTTCTAAGCCGCTGATTAAAATCAATTCCCAGCCCGCCATAATTTATTCGCTGAATATACTTAGTAAACATCCATACATTAGAGATATTATTGTGGTGGTTAACACAGGGAACCTGCAAGATATAATGAGTAAGATAGAGCAATACCGGATTAAAAAGATAAAAGATGTGGTTTTGGGGGGTAGGCAGCGCCAGGGCTCGGTAGTCAACGGTTTGAAAGCGATAGATGAGCGCACAGATTTGGTTTTGATTCATGATGCAGTAAGGCCATTTATTGACCGAGAAACTGTATCTAAGGTCATAAAGGAAGCAGGCAGATGCTCTGCAGCTATCGTAGGCGTACCGGTTAAGGCAACCATTAAAAGTGTCAAAGTGTCCCTGCCTGCCGCCCGCCTGCCGGCGAGGCAGGGACAGGCAGGAAAGTGTCAAGGCGTCAAAGAAAAATTTATAGTAGATAAGACACTGGATAGAGATAGGCTTTGGGAGATTCAGACTCCCCAGGTGTTTAAGAAAGAGTTGATATTTGCGGCTTATAAAAGATGCGGCGATATAGAAGTTACTGATGACGCCTCTTTAGTGGAAAGGTTGGGAGTAAAAATAAGAGTAGTAGCGGGTTCTTATTTTAATATTAAGATAACCACACCTGAAGATTTGATATTCGCCACGGCAATTGCAAAAAAGGTTAAGGCTTAATGTCGCACAGGATAGGTATCGGTTACGATATCCACCGTCTAGTTGATGAACGCAGTTTGTTTATCGGAGGCGTCCAGATACCCTATGTCAAAGGTTTATTGGGGCACTCTGACGGAGACGTGCTTTTGCATGCCATTTCCGATGCATTGTTAGGGGCAATAGGAGAAGGGGATATTGGCCAACACTTCCCGGATACAGACCCTGAATATCAGAATATCTCAAGCGGCAAATTATTAAAAATAGTAAATGATTTAGTAGATAAGAAAAATTTTGTAATTGGTAATATAGATACAGTGATAATCGCGCAGGAACCAAAACTCCTGCCTTTTAAGAAACAGATACAGCAGGAGATATCCCGGATTTTAAAGATTGAAACCGGCAAGGTGAATATAAAGGCTAAGACCAATGAAGGCGTAGGTGAAATTGGCCAAAAAGAGGCGATTGCCTGTTTTGCTATAGTTACTATAATTGCCAAGGAGGATAATCGATGATACTTTGCTTAAAGATATTAGGCGTTCTTTTGGTTTTATTCGCCCTAAAGGTTATTCTTATTGCCATATTCTTTTATAAAGAGATTAAGGCAGCGCAGCAAAAAGACCCTGCGTCCAGGAGCTTTTTAGAGGTGCTCGTACTTTACCAGGGCTTACATGCCGTTATCAGCCATCGTATTGCGCATTTTCTATATAAGAGGCGTGTATTTTTTCTGGCGCGTTACTTAAGCCAGGTATCAAGGATTATGACCGGGATTGAAATACATCCGGGCGCTAAGATCGGCAAAGGGTTTTTTATAGACCATGGTATGGGCGTGGTAATCGGGGAGACCGCAATTATCCAAGATAATGTCCTTATCTATCAGGGTGTCACCCTGGGCGGAACTGGTTTACAAAAAGGCAAACGCCACCCCACCATCGGCCATAATGTGGTTATTGGCGCCGGGGCAAAGATACTGGGAAATATAACGGTGGGAGATAATTCATACATCGGAGCAAATGCAGTGGTAATTAAGGATGTGCCGGCTAATTCCACTATTGTAGGCGTACCGGGCAGGCTTACCAAGCAGGATGGCAAAAAGATAGATGTTAGCCTGGACCATATCCATATCCTTGACCCCATAAAGCAGAGTATGGAAGAATTAGAGAAGAGGATTGAGAAACTGGAAAATAAATAGCGCATGCCTATTTCTATATACAATTCCCTCACCAGAAAAAAAGAACCCTTCCAGCCCTTAAACCCGCCGCAAGTCAATATGTATACCTGCGGAGTAACTGTCTATGATGACTGCCATATAGGCCACGCCAGAAGCCTCTATATTTTTGATGTAATCAGAAGATACCTGAAATACAGGGATTACAAAGTCAATTTTGTGCGCAACATTACCGATATAGACGACAAGATTATCAAGCGCGCCAATGAACTTGAGATTGAGTGGAGTGAATTGGTGCAAAGATATATAGCAAGCTATAAAAGGGACCTGGGATTATTGGGAATTCGGGAAGGCATTCTGGATAAGGACAAGGAAGAGCCGCGCGCTACCGGTAACATTCCGGAGATGGTTGCATATATAAAAGATTTAGTTGATAAAGGTTATGCCTATGTTACGGATAGCGGGGTATATTTCAGCGTGCGTAAATTTAAAGATTACGGTAAATTATCCGGCCAGGGCATAGACCAGATGCTTAGCGGGGCGAGGATTGAGCCGAATGAGGATAAGCAAGACCCATTAGACTTTGCGTTATGGAAAAAATCAAAGCCCGGGGAGCCTTCCTGGCCGAGCATGTGGGGCGATGGCCGTCCAGGATGGCATATCGAGTGTTCCGTAATGAGCCAGAAATTCTTAAAGACAGATACGCTTGATATACATGCCGGTGGCAGAGACTTAATATTTCCCCATCATGAGAATGAGATTGCCCAGAGCGAAGCTTTAACTGGAAAGCCATTTGCTAAGTATTGGATACATCACGGCCTTTTGACTATCAACGGCCAGAAAATGGCCAAGTCTTTAGGGAATTTCGTCACGATAAAGGATTTTATTGCGAAGTATAAAATCGCGGACTTTTTGAAAATGTTTTTCTTGACCACTCATTATTCTCATCCAATAGATTACACAGAAGATAAAATTGAAGAAGCCAAGCGGGCGCTGGACAGAATTTTTATTTTATTTAAAAATATAGATAAGCATCTTTCAATGCAGAAATCTTACTCTTCAGATAAAAAGAATTTCGAGATATTAGGCGCCGAAAAGAGATTTATTGAAGCAATGGATGATGATTTTAATACACCCAAAGCTTTATCAGTAATATTCGAGCTAGTTAATATGGCAAATAAGAATATTGATGATTTAGACTTTATTTTTAGTGCCAAAAATACAATAAAATTATTTTTAGTAGAAATTTTTGGAATTTATCTTCCAAAAATTTTGGAGGCCCTTGATTTAAATCCAGTTATTCATATGTTAGGAAAATATGAAAGTATCCAAGATATAATAAGAGAAAGAGAGCGATTAAGAAAAAATAATAGATTTATAGAAGCTGATCAAATAAGGAAGGAATTAGAAGATAAAGGTATTATCTTAGAAGATACTAAAGATGGTAAGACAACTTGGCGAAAGAAGTTATGAGTGTACTTTTAACGGGTGGCTTGGGCTGATTTCGAGTGGGGCGTCCGAGGAACCCCCTGCCTGCCGGCAGGCAGGGAGCGGGCACGGTTGCCCAGCTAAATACGAAGTCAGGCAGAGAGCGAGGGTCCGCAGGCGAGCGAAATTTTGCCACGCTGGGGCAAAATGAGCGTCCCCATGAGAAACAGACCAAGACAGGACCCGTTAAAATTATGTATGTATAAACAATATGATTAAGAAAGGCATATTTATTACTTTTGAAGGTTCTGAAGGTTGCGGCAAAAGCACGCAATCAAGACTCCTCTATGGATATTTAAAAAGAAAGGGTCATAGCGTAATTTATCTGCGTGAGCCTGGCGGTACAAAAATAAGCGAGAAGATAAGGAAGGTTTTATTAGACCCGGATAATAAGTCTATGTCGGCAATCGCAGAGACATTTCTTTATATGGCCGCAAGGGCCCAGGTGGTTAGCGAGGTAATTAGGCCTGCCTTAGAGAAAGGCAGGATTGTTATCTGCGATAGATTCTTAGATTCTACGCTTGCTTATCAGGGATATGGCCTGGGAATAGATATCCGGAGCATTAAATTGATGGGAGATTTCGTTACCGGAAATATAAAGCCGGACCTGACTATATTTTTAGACCTGCCTGTTAAAAAAGGACTTAAGGTTTGCGGGCGGGTAAAAGACCGTATTGAAAAGAGGCCTTTGGATTATCATATGCGGGTAAGAAGAGGTTATCTTAGGCTTGCAGCTTTCCAACCCCGGCGGATAAAGGTGATAAAATTGGATAAAAATAAATCTGTAACCCAAGATAAAATAAGGAAGCTAATATCAGGTTGGATTCAAAAATTTAAGCATTAAGACCTATGTCTTTTAAGGATATCAAAGGACAGGACAGGCCTATTCAGATACTTAAGGGCTATTTGAAATCTCAAGCCTTAAGAGGCGCGTATCTATTTATAGGCCAGGAGGGGGTGGGTAAACATCTGGTGGCAGTGAATTTTGCTAAGGCAATAAACTGCTTAGAGGCTAAAGTTGATGCTTGCGATAGATGTCCGTCGTGTTTAAAAATCGACAAAAATCAGCACCCGGATGTGCATCTTATCGGGCTCTTTGATTCAGATAATATAAAGATAGAAGCCATCCGCGAGCTTAAAAGGAATATAAATTTCAAGGCCTATGAGGCAAGAAAGAAAGTTTTTATTATAAATGACGCGCATAACTTAAGCGAGGAGGCACAAGGCGCTATTTTAAAGATACTTGAAGAACCTCCAGGAGATAGTCTGATTATCTTGATTAGCGCAAAACCCGCATTATTATTTAAGACTACAATTTCTCGTTGTAAGATTATAAAGTTTTGTTCTCTTAAGAGGTCAGAACTCAAAGAGGTTTTTACAAAAGATTATCACCTCCAGGATAATCCGGCTCACTTTTTAGCTTATTTTGCTGAAGGCAGGATAGGTAAGGCCTTGAGATTGAAGGATACAGGTATATTAGAAGAAAAGAATAGGATTATTGATGAGTTCGCTATTCAGAGTGAGCCGAGTTTGGGGGGGAACCTGTCAAGGCAAGATAGGGACAATGTGCGCAGTTGGCTAAATATATTAGCCGCCTGGTTTAGGGATATATATTTAATCAAGGCAGGCATGAACTCGTCTTCGGAGTTGATTAACCTTGACCGAAAAGAGGAATTATTAGAGTCCGGGGGCCGTTATACTTTATTTGAGCTGGATGCTATATTAAAATCTATATCCGATTCATTATTGTACTTAGAGCAGAATGTAAATATTAAACTACTCTTGTCTAACTTAAGGGCAGAGTTGCACAGAAAATGATCCTAGTAAGGTTAAGAGATTCAGGCCAGACTTATTTTTATAATGCCCAGGACTCATTGGGTCTGAAAGAAGGCGATTATGTTATTATTGAGCATGACCGAGGCCTGGATTACGGACAGATTATTTCTCCTAAAGGCGCGGTGTCCTCACAGGCCAAGGCAAAAGAGCCGCTAAAAAAGATAGTCCGCTTAGCTACGGCTAGTGAATTGAAACAGATTGAGGAAAACCGCCTCAAGGTAAAAGGAGCATTTAACACGTGCCTGAAAAAAATAGAAGAGCATAAGTTGGATATGAAACTTGTGCATGCAGAGTATTCTTTTGACCGCAGTAAAATTATATTTTATTTTACTGCACAAGGCCGGGTAGATTTTAGAAGTTTAGTAAAAGATATAGCCAAGATTTTTAAGGTAAGGATTGAATTAAGGCAGATTGGCGTAAGAGATGAGGCTAGGCTTTTTGGCGGGTTTGGGCCTTGCGGAAGAGAGCTCTGTTGTGCAAAATTCTTAAAAGATTTCGAGCCGGTTACTATAAAGATGGCAAAAGAAGAAGGCCTGCCTTTAAATCCTCCTAAGATATCGGGCATTTGCGGAAGATTGATGTGCTGTCTTTCTTTTGAATACGAAACATACAAGACTCTATCCAAAGGCCTTCCTCGCGAGGGCGAGCGTGTGCATACCCCTGAAGGCAAAGGTAAGGTTATAAGCGTAAACGTGTTTAAGCGCACAGTTTGTGTTCAACTAGAGGACGATAAACAAATAGAGGTTAAATATAAATAGTTATGTCAAAATTTTATATTACAACAGCCATAGATTATCCTTCAGCCCCCCCGCATATTGGCCATGTTTATGAGAAGGTGTGTGCCGATGTTATTGCCAGATGGCACCGTAATGCCGGCGATGATGTATTTTTTTCTACAGGCACGGATGAGCATGGCCTGAAAATCCAGCGGTACGCCTCTAAATTAAAGCAAGAGCCGCAGGAATTTGTGGACAAGATGTCCGGAGAATTTATCGGCCTCTGGGAGAAATTAAACATATCTTATGATAGTTTTATAAGGACTACGCAGGACGGGCATATGGAGATAGTGCGCGATATATTTAAGAAAATCTATGACAAGGGCGATATTTATAAAGACTGGTATGAAGGGCTGTATTGCGTTGATTGCGAAGCCTTCTATGCAGAGAAGGATTTAAAAGACAGCCTTTGCCCGGTGCATAACAAGAAATTGGAAGAAATAAAAGAAGAAAGCTACTTCTTTAATATGAGTAAATACCAGGAAAAAATCCTGGAACATATCCTCGATAACAAAGACTTTGTCCGGCCAGAAACTAGAAGGAATGAAATTATCAATAGGATAAAAGAAGGCGTCAGGAATTTAAGCGTTTCGCGTTCCAGTTTCAACTGGGGTATTCGGCTTCCTATGGACGAGAAGCATATAATCTTTGTCTGGTTTGACGCTTTGATAAATTACATTTCTGTCTTAGGCTATCCGCAAGAAAGATTTAAGAGATACTGGCCCGCGGATATCCATTTGATCGGTAAGGATATCTTGTGGTTTCATGCTATGGTCTGGCCGGCAATCCTGTTGGCAGCCGATATAGAATTGCCCAAAAGTATTTTTGTGCACGGATTTATCAATATCAAAGGAGAAAAGATAAGTAAGAGCAAGGGGGTTACAGTAGACCCTCTGGAGTTGATAAATAAATACGGCGCGGATGCATTAAGATACTTTTTGCTCAGGGAAATTCGCTTCGGCGAAGACGGGGATTTTTCCGAAGGCGCTTTTATCAAACGCCTCAACAGCGACCTCGCCAATGACTTAGGAAACTTCGTTTACAGGACGCTGACAATGATAGAGAAATATTTTAACGGGCATATTCCCGCCGCTGTTATCGCCGACGGCAGGTGGAAGCAGAAATTGGATAAATTCTCGGATGAAGTTAATCTGCATATGTCCAATTTAGATTTTAACCTGGCACTGGATAAAATCTGGGAATTAATTAATATGGCCAATAAATACATAGAGGATACCAAGCCTTGGAATTTAGTTAAAAAAGAAAATATTGACGCGCTGCAACAATTTATATGTATTTTAGTTGATGCGATCAGGAAAATTTCGCATGCTATTTCTCCGTTTATGCCCCAGACAGCCAAGTCTATCTTAGAGCAGATTGGCAAAGATGTAATCAGAAAAGGCAAACCGTTATTTCCCCGCATAGATATTCTCAAATCTGAAAACTGACAACCGACAACCGATAACTATGCTAATAGATACACATTGCCACCTGGACTTTCCGGAATTTGACGTAGATAGAGAAGAGGTTATTCAGCGCGCCCGTGATAACGGCATCAGCTACATTATAAATATCGGCTCAAGCCTCCAAGGTTCCCGCAGGTCTTTGGAGTTATCCGCTAAATATGATTTTATTTATGCTGCTTGCGGCATACATCCCCACGAGGCAGACAGGGTTAGTAATAAGATCCATTCAGAGCTTGCGGAATTGGCAAAAAAGAATAAAGTCGTGGCTATAGGCGAAACAGGGCTTGATTATTATAAAAACTATTCCAAAGCAGAAAATCAAAAAGAATTATTTATCTCGCTGGTTAAGTTAGCTAAAGAGCTGGATTTGCCTTTGGTCATACATAACCGCCAGGCCAATGAGGATACTTTAAGCATCTTAAAAAAGGAACAGCCGGTAAGGGCAGTGGTCCATTGTTTTTCCGGAGACGGACAATTTCTCAAGGAATGTCTTGAGTTGGGTTTTTTTATCTCTTATACATGCAATATTACCTATAAAAAAGCGCAAGGCCTAAGAGGCCTGGTTAAGATTACGCCTTTAGACAGGCTTTTATTGGAGACCGATGCACCCTTTCTGCCGCCGGAGGAATTCCGGGGCAGAAGAAATGAGCCGTTATATGTAAGGCATCTCGCCCAGGCTATAGCCGGGATTAAAGAGATTAGCATGGAAGAGGTTGCTGTGGCTACTAATGAGAATGCAAAAAGTTTTTTTAATCTGAGATGAATTCCAAGGTTTCCATAATAAGGTGTAAAAATTACGATTCCCCTCTGGTCTTAGAGGCAGTAAAAAAAGCTATAGATTTAGTTGGTGGAATAACTAATTTTATTAGACCAGGGAGTAAGGTATTACTTAAGCCCAATCTCCTGATGTCTAAAGGGCCCGAGTCCGGCATAGATACCCATCCTGAGGTTGTGCGGGCGGCCGTAAAAATATTAAAAGAAATTAATTGCCGTATTTATCTGGGAGACGGCCCTTCTGTATGGGGCAGCTGCGCTGAGAATGTGGATGAAGTATATGAGAAATCCGGGATGAGAAAAATAGCCGATGAAGAGGGCATTGAGCTGGTAAAATTTGATAAGAAGGGCTGGCGGGGAAAATTCCCTTTGACCAGCTGGCTGGATAACTGCGATTATCTGGTATCCCTGCCTAAGTTCAAGACGCACGATTTTATGACCATGACCGGCGCGATAAAAAATCTCTTTGGGTTAATCCCCGGCACTTATAAGACAGAATTACATAAAAGACATTTTGAGCCGGAGGATTTTTCCGGTATTTTGGTGGATATTTATGAAAAGGCCCGGCCTTGCCTGACTATTATCGACGCTATTGTAGCCATGGAAGGAGACGGCCCGGGCTCAAGCGGGGAGTTACGCAATACAGGTTTAGTTTTAGCGGGTGCTGATTGTACGGCTTTGGACAGTATCCTGGCTTTAATTATGGGCCTTCAGCCGCGCGATATATTAACCACTAAGGAGGCAGCCAAGAGAGGCTTGGGCGTAGCGGATATTGATAATATTTTAATCGTAGGCGAGAAACTGGAGAATGTCATTGAAAAACCCTTTAAATTACCGGCGACTTCCCTGCCGGGGAGAATCCCCAGGCCGGTTATTGAGCTGGTAAAGAAATTTATCTATTTTCGCCCCAGGGTTGAACATGGTAATTGCATTCTTTGTGGCGCCTGTATTCAGGCCTGCCCTAATAAGATAATCAGTATAAAAAATAAGCGTATTGTTTTTGATTATGCAAAGTGTATTTCTTGTTTCTGCTGCCAGGAGGCCTGCCCTAATTCGGCGATTAAGGTAAAGAAGAGTATAGTTGCCAAGATGATAAACAGGATTATAGATTTTAAACAAGGTTTATAGGAGTAGAGATGGATTTAAAGACTATTGAATGGAAGGCCAATGCAATAAAGATTATTGACCAGACAAAACTCCCCCGGAAATTAGAATATATCTATATCAGGGATTTAAAATCCCTTTGGCAGGCAATAAAAGAGTTAAAGGTAAGAGGGGCGCCGGCATTGGGTGTGGCCGCGGGGCTGGGCGTATACCTGGGCATTAAGGATTTGCGGGTGAAAGATTTTGCGCGCTTCCTACAGCAGTTAGAGAGGATAATCAAATACCTGGCTTCCTGCCGGCCCACGGCAAGAAATTTATTCTGGGGTTTAGAGAAGATGAGGCAGGCCGCCCTGAAGAATAAAAATAAACCCGTATCTTCCATTAAGAGAATTATATTTACTGAGGCGCAAAAGATTATTGAGGAAGACAGAAGCGCCTGCCGTCATATCGGTTATTACGGAGCAAAGTTAATTAAAGGCAAAGATGCGATATTGACTATATGTAATGCGGGGGCTCTGGCGACTATTGATTACGGGACAGCGCTGGGAGTTATTTACCGAGCGAGAGAAGAGGGCAAAAATATAAAGGTGTTTGCCTGCGAGACCAGGCCGCTGTTACAAGGCGCGCGCCTGACTACCTGGGAGCTGAAAAGAAAAGGCGTTGATGTCACGCTTATCTGCGATAGCATGGCGGCGGCTTTGATGCAGCAAGGTAAGATAAGCAAGGTAATCGCAGGCGCCGACAGGATTGCCTTAAACGGCGATACAGCCAATAAAATCGGGACTTATAATTTAGCGGTCTTAAGTAAATATCATCAGATACCCTTCTATATAGCCGCGCCGCTATCGACTTTTGATTTCTCAATTGAATCCGGAAAAGATATACCTATTGAAGAGCGCGATAAGAAAGAAGTTACGGGGTTGTTTTTTAAGCGCCCCATTGCGCCTGCAGGCATTAAAGTATTTAATCCCGCTTTTGATGTAACTCCACATCGGCTGATCAGCGCGATTATTACCGATAAAGGCATTATCAGGCCTCATTACAAACTAAATATTAAAAAGATATTAGATATATAATCTATGCGGGTGGACAGAATAGGTGAGTTTGGTTTAATCGAAAGGCTTAAAAAATCCATAAAGACTGATTCCTCGGTTATTAAAGGCAGCGGGGATGATTGCGCGGTAATAAAATTTAATCAAGACCAGTATTTACTATTTACCTGCGATACGATAGTTGAAGGAGTAGATTTTAGGAGGCAAGATATGCCTTACCTGGTGGGCAGGAAGGCCTTGGCAGCATCTATCAGTGATATCGCCGCCTGTGGAGGAATTCCCCGTTATGCCCTCTTGTCGCTGGCTATACCTAAAAACATATCGGTTCATACAATAGATAAAATTTCTCAAGGGATATTCAACCTGGCTAAGAGATATAACATAAACATTGTCGGCGGAGATATAAGCAGGGCTAAGCAGCTAATGATCGATATAAGCATGCTGGGGGCTGTAGAGAAGAAATATCTGGCTTTAAGAAGCGGGGCGAAAAAAGGCGATATCATATTTGTAACAGGGAAATTAGGAGGTTCTATTTTGCGTAAGCATCTGGAGTTTACGCCTCGGCTGAAAGAGGCAAGATTCCTGGTTAAAAATTTTAGGGTGCATTCTATGATTGATATTTCAGATAGCCTAACCCAGGATTTAGGTCAGATTTTGAAAGCAAGTAAAGTAGGAGCGATAATCTATGAAGGGTTAATTCCCCTGAGTAAGGATGCCTTAAGTTTAGCCGATGCGCTTTATACGGGTGAAGATTTTGAATTGCTTTTTACCTTAGGGCACAATGAAGCAAAGAGGCTGTATGCGAAAAGACCAAAGGCTTTTAGGCCTATCGGAGAAATCATGGACCGAAGATACAATTTAATATTAGTGGATAAAAAAGGTAAAGGAAAGATTATCAAGCCAAGGGGCTTTCAGCATTTTTAATTAGGGACACCCTTTTTGCCAATCGGTGGTGTGTCCCCTAACTAACTGTCGAGGGGACATCCTTAGCTTTGGCTGGAAGGGTGTCCCTAATATCGTATTGAATGATAAAGATAATATCTAATTCAGTAAAGCAAACCTTAAAGATAGGCAGGAGAATAGCAAGAGACTTGCGAGGATCTGATATTATCTGTCTATTTGGCCAGTTGGGTTCGGGTAAGACAGTTTTAACTAAGGGGATTGCCGGGGGCTTGAGGATGGATAAGAGAAGAATTATCAGCCCTTCGTTTGTCCTGATACGGCAATACAACCAGGGGAAGTTGCCGCTTTATCACTTTGACCTTTATAGGCTAAAAGCAGCCAGAGATATTCTGGCCTTAGGGTACGAAGAATATCTTTATGGTAACGGTGTCACTGTAATTGAGTGGGCAGACAGACTGGAATATCTCCTGCCCCCAGAATTTCTAAAGATACAATTATTTATTAAGGGCGATAAACAGAGGTTGCTTAGATTCACCGCATTCGGTGAGCGCTATAAAGAATTATTAGATAAAATCCATGAGAATATTAGGCATTGACACCACCACCAGATTTTTGGTCCTGGGCATATATGATAACCTTAATGTATATGAGTATAGCCTTGAAGTAGGAACAAGGCTTTCCTCATTGTTGGCTGAGACTATAAAAAGGGTTTTGGATGTATTGGGTTGGCAGGCAGGGAGTATTGATTATTTTGCCTGCGGTTTGGGACCAGGTTCTTTTACTGGTATGCGGGTGGGAATAGCTGCCATAAAGGGTTTGGCCTGGTCTTTAAATAAGCCGGTCGTGGGGGTACCTACTCTGGACATATTAGCCAGGAATATAAATCTCACCGATAGATATGTTATCCCGGCGCTAGACGCCAAAAGAGGCCTTATCTATTGCAGCGTTTATAAAAGCAAGGGGCAGGCTTTAAAGAGGATAACGCCTTATATGCTTTTAAGCCAAGGAGAATTTTTTAAAAAAGCAAAGAATAATAGTATAATATTTGGAGATGCGGTTACTCTATATCAGGAAAAGATTTTAAATAATATAAAAGGAGTGAGCATCCTGGATAAGGATTACTGGTATCCGAAGCCTTCCAATATTATTGCCCTGGCCTTGGAAAGGATTAAGGATAAAAAAGCCAATACTCCTTTTGAGATAAAGCCGATTTATCTTTATCCCAAGGAATGCCAGATCAGAAATATCCAAAAATTAAAATCCAAATGAGTAAAACTAAATATATAGGATACAGACCCACCTGGGTCGAGGTTAATTTAGGTAATCTTAGATATAATCTTAACCAGATAAAAAGATTATTGGCGCCTAAGACCAAGGTCCTGGTGAGCGTTAAAGCCGATGCCTATGGCCATGGATTAATCCCTGTGGCTAAAAGACTCGTTTCTCAAGGAGTAGATTATCTGGGCGTTGCCTCTATTGATGAA
Organism: Candidatus Omnitrophota bacterium; assembly: GCA_018895075.1. Lineage (GTDB taxonomy): Bacteria > Omnitrophota > Gorgyraeia > Gygaellales > Profunditerraquicolaceae > JAHIOW01. The sequence continues at coordinate 27,652 of JAHIOW010000039.1, forward strand.
GGCATAAGATTAAGGCAGGAGAAGATAAATTTACCAATCCTGGTTTTGGGGATGGTCCTTAAGAAAGATCTCGGCGCCCTATTTAAGTACAATCTTACCCCGACTATCTGTACAGAGGATATTGCCTTGGCCTTAAATAAAATTGCTGGCTCAAGAGGCAAGAGTATAAATATACATATCAAGATTGATACAGGTATGGGCAGGTTAGGCGTTTTATGTGAGGAGGCCCCGGGGTTTATAAAAAAACTTCATTGCTTAAGATTCATAAATATCCAGGGCGTATTTACGCACCTTGCCTGCGCAGATATAAATAAAAAATTTACTCTTTATCAGTTAAGAATGTTTAGGAATTTGATATCGAGATTAAGCAGCGAAGGCATACATATACCTTTGGTGCATACAGCAAATAGTCTGGGTGTTGTTAATTATCGGATGAGTCATTTTAATATGATTAGGCCGGGCCTGGTAATCTATGGTCTTTATCCCCAAGAGAATTTAGGCATAAGGCTTAAACCGGTTTTGAGTTTAAAGACTAAAATCGTATATTTTAAGAGAGTACCTTCTGGATTCGGTATCAGCTATGGACATACCTATGTTACTAGAAGCAAGGCTACCATTGTAACTTTACCTATTGGCTATGGTGACGGATACCCGCGTAATCTCTCTAATAAAGCAGAGGTTTTAATTAGAGGTAGGCGTTTTAGGATAAGCGGAAGGGTATGCATGGATCAGATTATGGTAGATGTGAAAGATTTAGCGGTTAAGATAGGCGATGAAGTTGTGCTTATCGGTTCTCAAGGCAAAGATAAGATTACTGTGGAGGAATTAGCCAATCTTTCTGGAACTATCCCCTATGAGATTGTCTGTGGGTTAGGCAATCGCCTGCCGCGCATTTATAATCACTAATCCTTTTTATTAAGGGACTTTTTGTATAAGATATAGGCTTGAAATCAGGGCCAGGGTATGACTCAGAGAGGCCGATAAAAAAGGGGTGAGGATTCCTGCTTTTCCCAGGGCGATACCTATGGCATTGAATACATAGTATAAGAATCCAAGCATAATCGATAGGCCTATTGAAGAAAGGCCGGTGGCGCGTTTTTTTATCATCAGGGAAAATGGCACCCCCAGGAGGGTAATAATTATACTGGTTAAGGGAAAGGTAAATCGCTGATAAAGTTCTACCTTGAAATTTCTTATTACTGTGGTTGCGCCGCTTTTAGATAATTTCCATATATAGTCATCAAGTTGGGCTATGGTCATAAAATCCGGCTGTTGCCTTTGGCTTAAAAATTCTTGCGGGGTTTCGGGTATAGTCATTATCTCTTCCTCGAAATATTGAGGTTCTCCTTTTATCTGGCTGTTTTCATCAAATTCATAACTGATAGTCCGGTAAAATCGCCACAGGCCATCCCTGTAAATCCCCTGATCTGCCACTATCTTTTTAGTCAAGTTTTGATGTTCATCGTGTTCCAGAATAACTATACCCTCCATCGTGTTTTTAGCCACCAAGAACCTATTCACGAAGAAAAGCCTGTTTTTCAAGCCATATATAGAAAGATTATCAATGACCTCTTGTTTTTTTTCTTGCGTTTTCGTCCTGCCGCTTTCCATTTCTGTTTTGACCTTCCCGATTAAAGATAATGACTGCGGCACAAATTTGTCATTGACCCAGAATACAAATATGCTAACCAACATAGCGAATATAATTACTGTTATGGATATCTGAAATATACTTAAGCCCGATGAACGCATAGCCACAATTTCATTATTGCGGTTCAGATTGCCGAATGTATACAATGTGCTCAAGAGGCAGGCAATGGGCGCTATCTGCACGAATATAAAAGGTAGGTATGCTAGGTAGTATTGCCATAAGACGCCTAAGCTGACCTGATGCCTTAATATTTCTTCCAAATGCGAGAATACATCAATGATGATGTATAAGAAGAAAAAGACAAGAAGGCAGAAGAAGAAAATATGCACTACCGATTTTAATATATAACGGTCTAGTATGCGCATAATCTATAAGTTAGAAACGTCCCAATTGTTCCGAAAATAAAATTTGGAATCCAGAGCGCAATTTTAGGGTCAACATAACCCTGGAGGCTTAAGCTTTGGGAAGCCATAAGTAGAAGGTAGTATATGCCAATAATGAGGAAGGCGATGCCGAAATTAATGGATTTTTCTCGGCGCCGGGTGATTATGGCCAGGGGGCAGCCTAAAAGTATAAATACCAGGCAAGAAAAAGCCAGGGATATCTTGCTATTTATCTCGGTGAACAGAGGCGTAACATCAATCCCCTCTTTCTCGAGTTTCTTAATCTCATCTTGTAGTTCTTTTATGGTCATGTCTTTAGGTTTTTTCTCGATTTGGTCTTTATCTTGCGCCTGGCCTAAATTAAGGGTCATAAAATAAGTCTTAAAATTTAATTTGTAGAAGTCAGTGGGGTTTTTAGGGTCAGGTTCATCGGATGTCCCATCCATAAGTTTTAATTTTATCGTTTTGCTTTCAGGCATAGCGATAAACTCTCCATGTTTGGCTACGATAGTGCGCGTGGGTTTTCCTTCGCCCTGGGGTTCGTATATGCGCACATTGCCAAGTTCGTTTCCTTCTATACGGTATATAAATAAAATATATTTTTGGAAGGATTTGATGAATACCCCTGGTTCCAGATAAGCAGTAGGATTTTTTATTCCTACTTCTACCAGCGTCTTTCTAGTGGCATAATGCGCATAGGGTATAATCCGATCATTGAATATAACTAAGACCAGGCTCAAGATTATCCCCACAACAAGTAGCGGTACGATCAAGCTGAAGAGATTTATTCCGCTCGCCTTTATGGCCACAATCTCATTGTCGCCAGATAGTCTTCCTAAAGATAAAAGTATTGCAATCAGCACTGCGATAGGCAGGGTATATGTAAGTAGCGCCGGCATCATAAAGATGAATAGCTTGGATACGCTATAGATGTCCACGCCTTTATTGATCACCAGTTCTGCTATTTTGACCAAATTTCCCAGAACCATCACAAAGGTAAGCACAGTTAAGGACAGAAATAAAGGGCCAATGAGTTCTTTTAGGAAATAGTTTCTTAAGATTTTCATAGGATTAATTGGCTAAGGTTAAGACAAATACGATAGTTGCCCCGGCATCTTTTAATGCATAAGCCGCCTCAGAGGAGGTAGCCCCGGTGGTTAATACATCATCGACTAATAATATGTTTTTGCCTTTTATCATTTCTTTTCTGCTGACAGAGAAGCCGCCTTTAACATTCAAGAACCTCTGTGTTTCTTCCAATTCAGTTTGGGTCTTTGTGTAACGCAGGCGTCTTAAGCTGTCATGCAATATTTCTTTATTAAATTCTTTGGCAATATAATCGCTTAGGATTTGCGCCTGATTGAATTCTCTTTCGCGCAATCTAGTCTTATGCAAGGGGATGGGAATTATAAAATCTATTAATTCCAGCGGTAAGTTATATTCCCTTATAAATTCAATCATCAATCTGCTTAAACTAAGGCCCAGATAGTCCTTGCTTCTATACTTGAAATGGTGGATTAGTTCTTTAATCGTCCCTTCGTATACACAAGGGCTAAAGGCGCGGTCAAAATGCAAGAGTTTTTTAATGCATAGAGGGCAGATATTCTTTAGAGATTTACCCATCTTAAGATGCCTGCCGCAGCTATGGCAGAAGGGAGGCATATTTCTTTTAATCTTCTCCCAGCATTCAATACAGACGAGATTATCTATGGATGCCTTGCCCTTAAGCCTCGCCTTGCAGGTCAGGCAGGTCGCCGGGTAAACAATATCTGCAAGGGCGCGCAAAAAATGCCGCAACATATTCATATCATAACAATTAAATCAATTTTTGTCAAAACAATTGACGCCGCCGCCGTGCTTGATTGGCAATTTAGGTTTACGAATGTGTTGACAGGGGTAATTTCCAATAGTAAAATAAACTTGAAATGAGCAGGCAAAATATAAAAGAATTAAAGATAAGATTATTAAAGTTACTCAAGAGTGAGGCCTTAAAGAGGGGCAGGTTTGTTTTATCTTCAGGCAGGATAAGTAATTATTATCTGGATGGCCGGCTGATTACATTAAACCCTGAAGGCGCCTACCTTGTGGCAAGGAACATCTTGGAGATGATAAAGGATAAGAAGATAGATGCTATCGGAGGCCCTACCTTAGGCGCAGACCCTATTGTGGGAGCGATTACCTGCTTAAGTTACATCGATAAGGCACCGATCAAGACATTTATTGTCCGCAGGCTAGCTAAAGGACACGGCCTAAAGCGGCAGATTGAAGGGGCGAGGCTCAAGAAAAATAGCAGGGTAATTTTAGTCGATGATGTAGCTACTACCGGAAAGTCGTTGGTTGAGGCAAAACAGGCGTTAGATAAAATAGGCGTGCGTGTAGATAAGGCAATAGTCATTGTAGATAGAGATGAAGGAGCGAAAGAAAACTTGGCGCAGGCCGGCCTTAAATTGGAATCAATATTTACAATAGAAGATTTGGGTGTTTAACTTTAGGTGAATGAAAAAAAGATAGTTGTGGTTGGCGCAGGCCCAGCCGGGATGATGGCAGCAATTCGGGCCAGCCAGCTTCAACCAGGTATAGTTCTCATAGAAAAAAATCCCCAACCCGGCAAGAAACTTCTCTTAAGCGGTAAGGGCCGCTGCAACCTTACCAATGCCTGTAATTTAGATCCCTTTATAAATAAATTCTCAGACCACGGCGAATTCTTAAGGGATGCCTTTAAAAAATTTTTTAATCTAGGCCTCATGCAATTTTTTGAAACCAGAAACCTGAAATTAAAGGTAGAAAGACAATTACGCGTTTTTCCCGTCAATAATAGGGCAGGCAGTATTCTAGGGGTCTTAAAGAAAGAATTATATAAAAATAAGGTAAAGGCCCTCTATGGGGCTTGCCTGAAAGACATCTTTATCCAGGGCAATAAAGTAAAAGGATTACTGCTTAGGGATGGAAAGGTTATCCCGGCACAGAGGCTTATCTTAGCTACGGGTGGCCTGTCTTTTAGTTTTACTGGTTCTACAGGAGAGGGGATAGATATGGCGCGTAAATTAGGCCACCGTATCAGTCCGTCCCGGGCCGGCCTGGTTCCTTTAGAGACTAGTCAGCAGTATCCCCGATTATTGAAAGGCCTGGCCTTAAAAAATATTCGCCTGAAGTTCAGCGATGGGAAAAAAGAGATAATTTCGCCGATAGGCGAATTGTTATTTACTGATTTTGGTATCTCCGGCCCTTTGGTTTTATCTTTAAGCGGAAAAATAGTAGATTGGTTAAAGGAAAATAAAGAGGTATATGTAGAAATAGATCTAAAGCCGGCCTTATCCAGGGAACAATTAGATGCCAGGCTTGCCCGAGAATTTAAGTTAAATACCAAGAAGAGTATTAGAAATACGCTCAGGAGTTTATTGCCCGGGAGCCTGGTAGATGTATTCATAGATATGGCAGAAATTATCCCGGATAAAAAAGTCAGTCAGATTACCCGCACAGAACGCCAGAGAGTAATTTCGCTGCTTAAGAATTTACGTTTGAATATCACTCGCTCAAGGCCTATAGAGGAGGCAATGATTACCCGGGGAGGACTGGATTTAAGAGATATCAATCCCCGCACCATGGAATCGCGCCTGATTAAAGGCTTATATTTTGCCGGCGAGATGATAGATGTCGATGCCGATACCGGAGGATTTAATTTGCAGGCGGCATTCTCTACGGGTTATCTTGCCGGAGAAAGCGCCGCCTTAAACTAAGATGCGAAAAATATATTTAGCCTCTGATTCCCGGGCACGCAGGAAACTATTGGATATATTCGGTTTAAAATTTAAGGTAATATCCGCCAGGGTAAGGGAAGAAAGAAAGAGAGGCGGCTCCTCTTATGCGGCGTTGGTAAAAAAGAATGCCCTGTTAAAAGTCCAGAGTGCGGCAGGAAGGGTTAAAAGCGGGGTTATCATCGCAGCGGATACAATAACGGTCCAGGACAAAAAGATATTCGGCAAGCCAAAAAATTTACAGGAAGCTCAGCAGATGCTAAAAAGGCTCTCGCAAAAGCCGCAGTGGCTTTATACCGGTTTAGCCGTGATGGACAAGGATAAAGGCGTAACCAGGCTTAGCTTTGAAAAGACCAAGGTTTATATGGATAAATTGAACGATAAACAGATAAAGAATTATTTTGCGGTTGTTTCTCCACTGGATAAGGCCGGTAGTTTTGATATCCAGGGCAGGGGGGCTTTTTTTATCCGGCGTATTGAAGGCTGTTTCTATAATGTCGTGGGCCTGCCGCTAAGAAAATTATACCGTATGTTTCAGGAGATGGGAATAAAGGTATTTACATTTTTGTTGTGTGCCTTTGGCCTTGCCTCCTGTTTGATTATTACCTCTGGCTGTTCAACTGAATATAATATCGTCACCGGCAAAGAAGAACTTTTTTATTACAGCACTGAGAAAGAAGTGCAGATGGGTAAGTCTATCAGGCAGGAAGTAGAAAAGGAATACAAGCCCGTAGATGACCCGTTAATACAAAAGCGGGTAGAGGATATTGGTTTTAAGATTGCAAGTGTCTGCGATAGAAAAGACATAGATTATCACTTTAAGGTATTAGCAGAGGATGAGGAGGTCAATGCCTTTGCCTTGCCCGGGGGTTTTGTCTATGTAAACAAGGCCTTGATAGATAAGGTAACCAATGATGACGAATTGGCTTGTATCTTAGGCCATGAGGTAGGCCATATCGTAGCCCGGCACAGCATAAAGAAACTTCAGGGCGTTATGGGCTACTCTATATTAAGGGTATTGATTGCCGCTGTTCCCCAGACTGCCGAGGCAGGCAATGCTGCGGATATCGCCTTTACGGAGATAATGCTGGGGTATTCAAGGGAAGATGAGTTTTTAGCTGACCGGTTAGGCGCCCGTTATGCAAAATTAGCCGGTTACAATCCTTATGGCATGATTACGTTCCTGGAGAAATTACAGGAGATAAACAAGAGAAAACCGCTAAGGCCCAAGACATATTTTAAGACCCATCCCTATGTCCCCGATAGAATCCGGGTAGTAAAACAGGAATTAGGAGAAAAGATCGACTTTGTGGATTTTATCAATATCGAAGAGGCCCAACAGTAGCATTCCCGCCCTTTAATTTGAGAAAGACGTTGCCTTTCTTGAGATACTGCGTTATAATAAAAGTTCATCGTGCATTAATCTAGCACTACGCCAGCTGAAATTAAAGACGGGGCTTTCGGTTTTTTGATCTAGGGGGCAAAATAAGATGTTTGTTTTATCTAACCTTTTGGTTACCTTAGCGCGTATTCTGGATATTGCCCTGGCTATATTATATTGGCTTATCCTTATTCGCGCAATCATCAGCTGGGTAAATCCGGATCCCTACAATCCCATAGTGCAGTTTTTATATAAGGCCACTGAACCCATACTCTATCCGATAAGAAAACTCTTGCCTTCAGGGCTTAAGATGGGAATAGATATTTCGCCAATAATCGCCTTTCTGGCCATAATATTTTTGAAATCCTTTTTGGTTAAGACCCTCGTGGATTGGGCAATAAGGTTACATTAAAAATACATTGAAGGAGGCCTAGTGTGTGGCAGTTAAAAATAAGGATGTATCTTTTATTGGTAGTTTTATTCGGGATTATCTATATGGTTATGACTATCATCGGCGTACGCATGGGCATAGCCAATTTTTACTTTTATCTTTTGCTTTCTTTAGGGCTGATGTTTTTACAATATATGATTGGCCCCAAACTGGTAGAGTGGTTGATGCGGGTTAAATATGTCAAACCAGAGCAATATCCACAACTGTATGCAATGGTCCAGGAGTTATCCCAAAAAGCCGGGATCCCCAGGCCGCGGGTGGGGATAGCCCAGATATCTATACCCAATGCCTTTGCCTTTGGCAGGAGCTTGTCTGATGGCAGGGTTTGCGTTACCGAAGGGTTAATGCGCCTGTTAGATGAAAATGAGTTAAGGGCAGTACTGGGCCATGAACTGAGCCATCTGAAGAATCGCGATGTTTTAACTATAACCATACTGTCGGTTATCCCTATGATTCTCTATCGTATTGCCTGGCACTTTTTTTGGTTTGGAGGAGGCAGGAGGAGGGGGCAAGGAAATGTTGCCTTGATTGGCGTGGCCGCCTTCATATTTTATTTTATTACTAACCTCCTGGTCTTATATGCCTCGCGTATCCGGGAATATTTTGCTGATAGAGGTTCTCTGCTTTTAGGCAATAAGCCGGAGTGGTTGGCTTCGGCTTTGTATAAATTAGTCTATGGTTCAGCCAGGATGAACAAAGAATCTTTTAAGGAAGTTGAGGGCTTGAAGGCCTTTTTTGTGAATGACCCCTCGCAGGCAATCAATGAGATAAAGGAATTAAGGCAGCTGGATCTAAATAAAAGCGGCACCATTGATAGCAATGAACTAGAGGCCTTGCAAGATAAGAGAGTGCATTTGAATTTCGGGGATAAATTATTAGAGGCCTTAAGTACCCACCCGAATATGCTTAAAAGGATAAAACAATTATCAGAATATGAAACTAAAGAAGTGAAAGCTTGATCCGCTAAACGCCCATAAAGGAGGTGAAATTATGTGGACAAAAAAGGACTTACAACAGTTAATTAAAGATAAGATGGGGGAGTATCTGTTTATTGTAGTATCTAACCGGCAGCCATATGTGCACGTATTGAAGAAAGGAAAGATTGAATGTCAGCGCGGGGCCGGAGGAGTAATTACTGCCCTGGATCCAGTGATGCAGGCCTGTAATGGAACATGGGTGGCCTGTGGCGATGGAGAGGCAGACCGTAAGGTTACCGATAAACAGGATAAGGTAAAAGTCCCCCCAGAAAATTCTGCCTATACCTTAAAGCGGGTCTGGCTAAGCAAAGAAGAGGAGAACGGGTTTTATTACGGCTATTCCAATGAGGCATTATGGCCCCTATGCCATATGGCTTTTGAGCGGCCTGTGTTTAGAAAGGAAGATTGGGATTACTATGTTCAAGTTAATAAAAAATTTGCCCAGGCCGTAATAGAGGAGGTGGGTAATAACAAGGCCTTTATCTGGATACAGGATTACCACCTTTGCCTTCTCCCTAAATTCCTGAAAGAGATGGCCCCAAATCAACTGATCATCTCCCATTTCTGGCATATCCCCTGGCCTAATTATGAGGCCTTCAGGATTTGTCCCCAGAGAAAGGAAATTTTAGATGGTTTATTGGCAAACGACCTTTTAGGATTTCATATCCGTTATCATTGCGATAATTTTTTTGATGCCATAGACCGCGAGATAGAAAGTAAAATTAATAGAGAGTCTTTTTCTATTGTCCGCAGAGGCCATGAGACTTTTGTCCGGCCTTATCCTATTAGCGTAGATTTTGCGGGTATAAGCGAGATTTCAGATTCAGACGATGTTTTAAAGGCAAAAGGTGCCCTGATTGAGGAGCTCGGCCTTTGCGGTCTTAAGGTCTTGCTTGGCCTTGACCGCATTGATTATACCAAAGGTATACCGGAGAGATTATTAGCCATTGACCGGTTGTTGGAGAAGCATCCGGAATTAAAAGAGAAGATGGTTTTTTTGCAGATGGGCGAGATCAGCCGCATACATATACCTAAATATAAGGCTTTAAACGATGAGATTAACGCCTTGGTTGAACAAATAAACTGGAAACATTCTACAGATAGCTGGAAACCGATTCTCCTGATGCGCAGGCATCTTTCGTTTCATGAGCTCTTGGCCTTTTATCGCTTAGGAGACATTTGTATTGTCAGTTCCTTACACGACGGGATGAATCTGGTGGCTAAAGAATTCATCTCCAGCCGTACAGATGAAGGAGGGATATTAGTTTTGAGTCAATTCACCGGCGCAGCCAGGGAATTGACCGACGCAGTATTAGCCAATCCCTACGACCGCGAGCAATTTAGCGAGGCTATCTTCACTGCCCTGAATTTGCCTGAAGATGAAAGGCGTAAACAGATGGTTAAGATGAGAGAGGTTGTAGGGCACAGCAATATATTCCGTTGGGCCGGGAAAATTTTATCTGAGCTTTTGAAGTTTGAATTCAAGGAGTGAGGCTATGCAGATAAAAGAGATAATGTTAAAAGAAGTAATTAGTGTCAAGCGCTCCACAAACTTAAGGCAGTTATTAAAAATATTTGCTAAGTTTCATATATTTCCGTTAGTGCCGGTGGTAGAAGAAGATAATCGTCTGGTAGGTATTGTTTCTTTCCGTAATCTCACTAATGTCTTTCAGCCCCCGCGGCCCGAGATATTAAAAACAGTCCCTTTTCTGGATGAAGAGGAAGAAGATATATTTAAGGCAGATTTCACTGAAGAGATAGGGGATTTAGTGGTGGTTGAGGATATTATGGAGACAAAATTCATCTCTATCCAGGAGGATGCCTCTTTAGAGGAGGCCTTTAAGTCGATGAAGTTGCATCTTAAAGAAGAAGTCCCGGTAGTAGATAAAGCAGGTAGATTGGTAGGGATAGTTGGTATATTTGATATAATCAGGCAGGTCTTTCGCCAAAAAGGCGTTATTAAATGAACACCATATTAGGTCTGGGTTTTATCTTGCTTGCCGGCTTATTGTCGGCAAGGCTGATCAGCAAAATTAAGTTTCCCGCAGTAACCGCCTATCTTGCCTTAGGCATTATTATTGGCCCAGCCTTATTTAAACTTGTCCCTAAGGATATCTTAGATGCCTCAGGTTTAATCTCTAATATCGTCTTAGGCCTTATTGCCTTTAGTATTGGCCAGAATTTTTCCCGGGATAATTTTCGTAAGATCGGTAAATCAGTAATATGGATTTCGGTTTTAGAGGCCTGCGGCGCATGGATTCTGGTTACCCTGACTTTTTTAATTATTTTAAAGCAGCCTTTTTATATCTCGCTTCTTTTTGGAGCAATTGCCTCAGCCACTGCCCCTGCGGCTACGGTCATGGTAATCAGAGAGTATCGCGCTAAAGGTAATTTTACAGATACCCTTTTAGGGGTGGTAGCCATTGACGATGCCTGGTGTCTGATTATATTTGCTATCTCACTGGCAATATCACAGGCTATACATAGCCAAATATTAGCCACCTCTTTCTTGATAAAAGTATTCTTTAATTCTATTTTCAGTATATTTGGCGCTTTTGTCTTAGGAGGGGTGGTGGCAATTTCTCTGTCCTATCTTTCTAAAGTTCTGCGCACACAAACAGAACTTTTAATCTTTACCTTAGGGTTTGTTCTTTTAAACATCGGAATAGCTATATGGCTGCATCTGTCTGTTCTCTTGGCAACACTATTTTTAGGGGCGATATTAGTTAACATTGATAAATCTCCCTTTAAGTTCTTTGACAGTTTAAAGACCATTGATTCACCGCTATTTTTACTTTTCTTTGTCTTGGCAGGGGCAAACTTAGAGATAGGTATTTTACCTAAGTTGGGATTAATCGGCCTGACATACCTTGTATTTCGGATAATCGGTAAAGTTATTGGCGCAAGCCTGGGCGCGCGTATCTCTAAAGCCCCCGAGAGTATAAAAAGGTATTTAGGGTTGGCTCTTATCCCTCAGGCAGGTGTTGCCTTGGGTTGCGCCCTGATTGCCAAAAGCGATTTTCCTAATGTCGGGGGTATGATCTTTACCACCATTATTGCCACTACGGTTATTTATGAATTATTCGGGCCCTTATGTACAAGATATGCCCTGCAGAAAGCAGGTGATATAACTGTCGAGCCCCATCCATCATGAAATATCTATTTGCGCATTGGGATAGTTTTAAAAAAAAACTAGATAATAAATATATCATACTGTTCTTAGACTACGATGGTACCCTAACCCCGATTGTAAACAGTCCGGCTCAGGCAGTTATTCCTGTTAAAATTAAAGAATTACTATCTAGATTATCCCAAAACCCCGGATGTAAATTAGCCATTATCAGCGGCAGGGCCTTGGGGGATATTAAAAAGATGGTGGGTTTGGAAAATATTATTTATGCCGGTAATCATGGCCTGGAATTAGAAGGGCCAAAGATTAGATTCCAGAGCCCCATCCGCCCGAGATTTAAAGCGGTGCTTAAACAAATCAAGAATGACCTCACCAAAAAACTTTCCTCAATCAAGGGCGCTCTTATTGAAGATAAAGGCCTTTCATTAAGTATACATTATCGCTTAGTGAATAAAAAAAAGATTGCGTTACTAAAGAATATTTTACATAAGACTATTATTTCTTATCTAGCGAGAAAGAGAATAAAGACTAAGGCCGGAAAGATGGTGCTGGAGATAACACCGCCGGTAAAATGGGATAAAGGCAAGGTTGTTTTGTGGTTATTAGCCAGGCAAAGAATTTTTACTGCCGGCAAACCCTTTATGCCTGTTTATGTCGGGGACGATAAGACTGATGAGGATGCCTTTAAGGTATTAAAGGACAAAGGCCTGGCTATATTTGTGGGTAGGCCCAGAAAGTCTCATGCAGGGTATTACTTGAAAAATACGCAAGAGACAGCCCGATTCTTAAAAAAAATCTTAGAGCTAAATGAAAAATAAGGATATGCCAAGGGTGGTAAAAGCCAAACAGCCATTTAGGTTCTATACCCGATTGCATTTATCAGAGCTGACCGGCTTAAGGGCCGCCACTTTAAGTCAGTTATTGAGTATTATAAGACAGGTTTCCGGCTCCTGTATCTACCATCACACCCACAGGTTTTTACAACAGCATCAATATCTTTCTCCCGAGCCGCCAAATGATTTTGCTTATTGGGTAACTGAAGTCTTGAATGAAGACGCGCTGGGAGAAAAATTAGCCAGTATCGACACGATTCAGTTTTCCACTATCCGCACCCTGCGGGAAAAGATTATCAAAACCATCGAAGATTATCTAAAGGATAATCCTTTAGCCAAGATGAAATTTGCCCAGGAGGGCGAGGAGTTCCATTTTATAAAATCACTAAGTTTTGTCCTGCCTACAAATTATACTGTCCATAATTTGAAAGAATTTGTAGAGGTCTTAGGCAAGATAACCATTGATTCTATATATTTCCATGTCTTTGAGGCCCGCCTGAGGCTGGAAAAGGGCACCAATGATTTTTCCTACTGGATAGATACGTCTGTCGGCGATAAAGGATTGGCGCTTGAGATTGCCAAACTTGACCCTTATACCTATACCATAGGAGATTTAAGAAAAACGGTGATTAAAATCATAAACAAGAGAATATCCGGTTAAGATGATAAAGATAGAGGAATATATTCCCATTGTCGGTGCGTCTATTATAGACGACCTTCGCCTGCTGGCGGAAAAATTAAAAGGCAAGGTTATCCAGCATATAAATTCAACTTCTGTAGGCGGGGGCGTGGCTGAGATTTTACATAGAATGGTGCCGCTTTTTAGGGAATTAGGCATAGATGCGCGCTGGGATTTAATAAAAGGAGGAGAGCAGTTTTTTGAAGTAACTAAAAAATTTCATAATGCCCTGCACCATAAACCTGAGGAGATAAGCCAGGGCGATTTTGACATATTTCTGGAAACCTCAAAGAAGAATATAGAAGACGTAGATACCTATGGTAATATTATTTTTATCCATGACCCTCAACCGATAGCGTTAATAAAAAAGAAAACCCACAATAAATGGGTCTGGCGCTGCCATATTGATATATCCAATCCCAATCAGCGCGTCTGGAAATTTTTAAGAGATTTTGTGGTTAAATATGATGGAGCTGTGTTTTCCGCGCCGGCCTTTGCCCAGAAATTACCCATAAGGCAATTTTTGATTTCTCCTTCTATTGACCCGCTAAGCGATAAAAATAAAGAACTGCCGCAGGAGACTATTGACGCGGTATTAAAAAAATACGGGATTTCCAAAGATAAACCCATAGTCACCCAGGTCTCGCGTTTTGGCCGTTTAAAAGACCCGCTGGGAGTTATTGAGGCCTATAAGCGGGTAAAAAGATATAATGATTGCCAGCTTATTTTAGCCGGAGGCACTGCTGTAGATGATCCGGAGAGCATAAAGGTCTTAGAAGAAGTGAAAGAGGCGGCA
>JAHIOW010000005.1 GCA_018895075.1 Candidatus Omnitrophota bacterium
CGTTTTATCTTTTATTTCGTTATCTACCAATATGTTAGCATAAATATGAGAAAGAACAAGCATTTTTTCCGACGGGAGAATAAATCTCTCCGACGAGAAAATAGAGAAAATTTAGTCAGAGTTTTTCAGAGCTCTCTTTTTTCACAGGCTACTCCACCGTCAAATCCTCCTCTATATAATTGCTTAACCGTTCCTTTAACTGATTTACGCGCGCCTGTTCCTGGGCGCATGCTTCTTCTTCTATCTTTTTCATCTTTTCTCTGTATTCGGGGTCATGCTCGTATTTATGCTCCGAAATAATAACTGCGGGAAGCCGGAATATTCCGAAGATGCCTTTTATAAACGCCATCGGATAATCCCAAAGGGTTATTTTAAAACGGTCCGTAAGATAACCCATTTGCCTATAGTAATACTCTACGGCTTTCCTGCGCCTGTTAAAACGTTCTTTTGCCAGGCCAAGATCAGCAGGTACGCTATTATCCTTACCTCGTGTATATTCTAAAATAACAGAACCGTCCCGGGAAACTATATATCCATCGCCGTATGGTTTTTGGCCATAATCGAACTTATATGTCACGCAGCCGGATAAAAATAAAACTAATAGCAATAAGCTAAGGATTTTTTTCATAGAGTATAGCCTTTACTCAAAAACTCCCAGCCCCTCTAATTTTTTACGCAACTGTTCAATCCTGCGTTCCTTTTCTTTCAGTAGGTTTTGCAGTCTTATTATTTCCCCATCTTTCTCTAGAAGAGATTCCTTGAGTTCCGCCTGGCTCTCTAACCTGCTTTTGGGGACAACCGCGCATCCGATTACTCCCAGGCACAACAAGACTAATAAACCCTTCTTCAACGCCACGCCCATCCTATCCCGGCCTCCTTTCATCATAAATCAGATTTAATCCTTTGATAGTCAAATCTTCATCCGTCTTATCCATCTTTTTACAGAATCCTTGGATTAAGCGGATATTTCCGCCCGTACCAATGACCCGGGCATCTTTCCCTATTTTATCTTTTATCCTCTCAACCAGATTATCCAGGAGCGCGGTGAAACCATAAATTATTCCGCTGAGCATACTGCTTTTGGTATCCCTGCCTATGAATTCTTTAGGCCTTTCTAATTTTATTTTAGGTAACAGCGCAGTGCGCTCAGCAAGGGCATCTAAAGAAATATCTAATCCCGGCAGAATCATCCCGCCCAAATATTCTTTGTTTCTGGATATCAAATCAAAGGTAATGGCCGTGCCAAAATCAACGATGATTAAAGGCGCCCCGTATAACTTAACCCCGGCATAGGCATTAACCAGACGGTCCTGGCCTACCTGCTTAGGTTTACGATAAAGATTTTTTATCGGCGCTCTACTATCCTTACCTAATATACAGGGCCTGCATTGAAATAATCTCCTGACATCCTTCTCCAGGATTTTTGTAACAGCAGGCACAACACTGCAGATGATACAACCATCGATTTTAATCTTCCTTAATCTGTTTTTAAATCTTGGCAGATTATAATCTTTTGTGGCAAGATTAAATCTTTTTATAATCTTATTGCCGGAAAATAAACCCAAATTAATATTGGTATTGCCTATATCAATAGCTAGCAGCATAACCATTACTATTAGGGACACCCTTTCTGCTAATCGGGAGGGTGTCCCTGAGGGTTTTTATTTTATCTCTAATTACTGCGGCCTTCTCAAACTGCAGGTTCCTAGCCGCTAATTCCATCTCGTATCCTAACTCTGATATGTATCTATTCAACTCGTATTCATCTTTCTCCTGGCCGGTTAAAGATTCCACAAATTCCTCTGCTTCATCCATGGCCTCAATCCCCTCTCTTATTGCCTTCTGGATGCTACGGGGGATAATCTTGTTCTTCTCATTAAACTCTAATTGTAATTTTCTGCGGCGGACACTTTCTGTGATTGCCTTTTTCATCGAGCCGGTTCGCGTGTCGGCATACATAATGATTGTGCCGTTAATATTGCGCGCGGCGCGTCCGGCAACCTGGATCAGGGAAGTAGCTGAACGCAAAAATCCTTCTTTATCCGCATCTAAAATCGCCACTAATGATACCTCAGGCAGGTCCAGCCCTTCTCTCAATAAATTTATCCCCACCAGGCAATCAAATTCTCCCCGCCTTAAACCTTTAATGATTTTTGCGCGTTCAATAGTTTTAATCTCAGAGTGTAGATATTTTACCCTTAAACCCTGCTCTTGTAAATAGCTGGTTAGGTCTTCAGCCATACGTTTAGTCAGGGTGGTTACTAAAGTACGCTCGTTCCTTTGCGCGCGCCTCTTTACTTCTTTAATCAAATCCTGGAGTTGCCCTGCGCTGGGTTTTACTATAATCCGGGGGTCAATTAGGCCTGTAGGCCGGATGACCTGCTCAATTACCTCAAGCCCAGTTTTCTTTATTTCAAATTCAGCCGGGGTAGCTGAGGCAAAAATTACCTGCTTTACTAAATCCTCAAACTCCGCAAACTTTAAAGGACGGTTATCTAAACAGGAAGGCAGCCGGAAACCATACTCTACCAAGACCTCTTTTCTGGCGCGGTCACCTTCATACATCCCCCTTAATTGCGGTATAGTGACATGAGATTCATCAATGATGGTTAAAAAATCCTCGGGAAAATAATCCATTAAGCAATAAGACCGAAAACCTTGCGGCCTGTCTGAAAGATGCCGCGAATAATTTTCAATGCCGTGACAATACCCTATTTCTTTTAACATCTCCATATCGTAACGGGTACGCGTCTCTAACCTTTGGGCCTCTAATAATTTATTTTTACTCTTTAAAAAATTTACCCTGCCTTCTAACTCCCGTTCTATGGGTTTAAGGGCGCCGGCGATTTTATCACCGGAAACTATGAAATGCTTCGCCGGATATATGGCTACTTTATCTAAGGCACTTAATACCTGCCCGGAGATGGGGTTAAATTCAGTAATCTTTTCTATTTTCTCCCCGAATAATTCTATGCGCAATGCCTTCTCCTGATAAGAAGGAAATAACTCTAGCACATCTCCCCTCACCCGGATCCTTCCGCGGATAAACTCGTAGTCATTTCTCTCGTATTGTATTTGAATAAATCTTAAAATTAAGTCATCCCGGGAAATAGTCTGGCCCTTTTCGATAAAAACCAGCGACTCCCGATAGTCTTCAGGGGAACCCAAATTATAAATACAGGATACCGAGGCAACAATCAGCACATCGCGCCGGCTCATAAGCGAACTGGTGGCAGAAAGCCTCAGGCGGTCCAACCTCTCGTTAATAGAAGCGTCTTTCTCTATATATGTATCTGTGGAAGCTATATATGCCTCGGGTTGATAATAATCATAATAACTGACAAAATACTCTACCGCATTTGCAGGAAAAAACTCTTTAAATTCCGAATATAATTGCGCGGCTAGGGTTTTATTATGCGAAATAACCAGGACTGGTTTATTGATACCGGCGATACAACTGGCGAGGGTAAAGGTCTTGCCGGAACCGGTAACGCCTAAAAGCGTCTGATATCTCTGCCCATTTAAAAGGTTCCTGCTTAATGCTGCGATTGCCCGGGGCTGATCCCCGCAAGGTTTAAATTTAGTTTTTAATTTAAATAAACTCAAGGCTCATATCGATTGATTTTAACGAGTGGGTTAAATCACCGATGGAAATCATCTCTACGCCGCTAGCGGCAATCTTTCTCACGTTTTTTAAAGTTACCCTGCCTGATACTTCTAATTTGGGCGTTAGGTTACCTCTAATCTTAACCGCTTTTTTTATATTTTTAATACTCATATTATCCAGCATAATTATATCCGGTTTTAGTTTCAAGACTTCTTTAAGTTCTTTTAAACTCTTCACTTCTATTTCTACCTTGACATTTTTTTTATTCTTAATTCTCTTAAAAAATTCTTTTAATCTGACAACTGACAACTCCTGCATGCCGCCCGCCTGCCGGCGAGGCAGGGCAGGCATGGGACAACTGATAACTTTAAAATGATTATCCTTAATCAGCAACATCTCATCCAATCTAAACCTATGATTATACCCCCCGCCTACCCTTACTGCATACTTTTCTAATTCCCTTAGGCCGGGAATAGTCTTACGGGTATCCATAATCTTTACCCCGTTAGAAAATCCTTTCTTTATTTTCTTACCACTTTTTCTAACGGGGTTTACCATATAGGGCTCTACCCTATCTACATATTTCTTTGTCTTGGTGGCAATACCAGAAAGAAAACTTAAGAAGTTAAGGGCTACCCTCTCTGCAATTAATATACTCTGTGCCTTTCCGAAGAGCCGGGCGATAACCTTTCCCTTTTTTACTAACCTACCGTCTTGAACCTGAGGTTTGAATTTTATGTTTTTATCCTGGGCTTTAAATACCCGGCGCGCTATATCCAGGCCACAAACCAAACAATCCTCTTTGGCTAATAGAATCGCCTTTGCGTGTCTATCTTTAGGGATAATTGATGTGCTGGTAATATCCCCCTTACCAATATCCTCTTTTAACGCCACCCTTATAATATCTTTTATCATTAGGCCTCGTTTTTAATCCAAGTATTATTTATGAGCAATGCAATTCATCAAGCAATTTTTCTAATCTCTTGATTCTATCTTCTAATTCTTTCTTTTCGTTTTTAATATTCTCTATCACCTCGGCAGGCGCATTTTTAATGAAAGCGGGGTTCTCTAAAGTTTTCTGTTTGGATTCTCTGCGGATTAGCTCTTCAGATATTTTCTTCTTTATCTTAACCTGCTCCTTTGATACCTCAATGATGCCGCTAAAATGCAGGTATATATCTGTATCTTTGGTTATATCGCTGATGGTAGCCGTTGGCCTGTTATTAGCATCCAAAATTTTTAAATCCTGAAGCCGGGTTAATTTTATAACCAGGCTTCTGTTACTTTCGAGCAATTGCCTGTCTATTTTAGCATGCGGGTAGATAGAGACTAAAATTTCCTGTTCGGGCTTAATCTCAATCTCGGTGCGTAAATTCCTTATTGCTTTAATAACCGCAAACAGCGATTCCATCTGCTTTTCTATTTTCTTATCAACCATTTGCTCTTGTATATGCGGCCAGGGCTGAACCATTATACTGGTATTCTGATATTCTGATATTCCGGTATCCTGATTTAGCCTCTGCCAAATCTCTTCGGTTATAAAAGGCATAAAGGGATGTAACGCTCTTAGCGATTTCTCCAAAACCTTATACATAACTATCTGAGTATTCCTGTTCTCTGTGCTCTGTTTTCTGTTGACTAGAGCTGGCTTAGCCAGCTCTAAATACCAATCGCAGAATTCATGCCAGAAGAACCCGTATAATATACCTGCTGCTTCATTAAACCGGTAAGTATCTAGTGCCTTATTTACTTTCTTTAGGGCAGAATAAAATCTGCTCAATATCCAGCGGTTCGTCATATCCAAATCTTCTTTTTTAAAGAATTGGCATAAATCTAATTCCTTACAATGGACTGTCCCCGGAGGGGACTGTCCCTTGAGAAGAGATGGCTCTAAATTCATTAAAATAAATCTTGAAGCATTCCAGATTTTGTTAGCGAAGTTTCTGCCCTGCTGGAATTTCTCTTTAGATAAAAATATGTCCTGGCCTCCTGTGGCTATGGATATCAGGCTAAAACGCAATGCGTCTGCGCCGTAATCATTTATAATCTCCAAAGGGTCTATGACGTTGCCCAGTGATTTAGACATCTTTTTACCGGAAATGTCGCGTACCGTCCCATGGATATAGACATCCCCAAAGGGTATATCTTTCATGAACTCTAATCCGGCCATAATCATCCGCGCCACCCAGAAAAAGATTATTTCCGGCGCCGTTACCAGGACCGAGGTAGGATAAAAATATTTCAGTTCCTCGCAAGGGACTGTTCCCGACCTATCCCGAGCGAAGTCAATGGAAGGGGACTGTCCCTTGACAAATGTGGCAAATGGCCACAACCAGGAGGAAAACCAGGTATCCAGTACATCCTCGTCTTGTTTAAGATTTGAGGACTCGCACCTTCTGCATGCCTTTGGCTCCTCTGTGCTGGCAAAGGCCTCTTTCCGGCAATCCAGGCAATACCATATCGGTATACGGTGACCCCACCAGATCTGCCTGGATATACACCAATCCTGGATGTTCTCCATCCAGTTTAGATATACCTTGGTCCAACGTTTAGGATAGAACTTAATCTTGCCTTTTTTTACCGCTTCAATTGCCGGTTTTGCCAGGGATTTCATTCGCACAAACCATTGACGTGAAAGATAAGGCTCAATCAAAGTATGACAACGATAACAATGCCCTGCCGATAATTGGTGAGGCTGGACTTTCTCAAGCAAGCCTTTCTCTTTTAGGTCTTCTAGGATAACCTCTCTAGCTTCAAACCTGTCCATACCTCGGTAATCACCTGCGTTTTCATTCAGACGGCCGTCGGCAAGCATAATATTTATAAATTCTAATTTGTGTTTCTTGCCTAATATATAATCATTGGGGTCATGCGCAGGGGTTACCTTCACCGCGCCAGTTCCAAACTCCATATCTACCATACTATCAGCAATTACTTTTATTTCCCTATTGATTAGAGGTAAAATCAAAACCTTGCCAATAAATTTTTTATAGCGCTTATCTTTAGGGTTGACTGCCACCGCGGTATCGCCTAACATCGTCTCGGGTCGGGTTGTTGCAACCACAACGTAGGGGACAGTCCCCGACTTGTCCTGAGCGAAGTCAATGGAGGGGGACTGTCCCCTAAGAGGATATCTTATATAATATAAATTCCCCTGGAGCTCGCTATGCGGCGCCTCCTCATCAGAGAGCGCAGTCTGACACCTGGGGCACCAGTTTATAACCTTATCATCCTGATAGATTAAACCTTTATTCCAAAGAGCAACAAAAACGCTTCTCACTGCCTTTGAATACTCCTCATCCATGGTAAATCTGGCCCGCGGCCAATCACAGGAAGCGCCTAATTTTTTCAGCTGGTGTATGATAGTAGAGCCGTATTGCTCTTTCCACTGCCATACCCTCTCAAGAAATTTTTCCCTTCCTAAATCCTGGCGCTTAAGGCCATCTTTAGCGATTTCCTTCTCCACTACATTTTGCGTGGCGATACCGGCATGGTCTGTGCCCGGCATCCAAAGCGATTCTTCGCCTTTCATTCTATGGTAGCGTATCAGGACATCCTGAATAGTATTATTCAGGGCATGGCCCATATGCAGGATTCCGGTTATATTAGGAGGAGGTATAACTACGCAGAAAGGTTTTTTAGCAGGATTGGATTTTGCGGAAAATAAATTGTTCTCTTCCCAGGACTTATACCATTTATCTTCGGTTTCCTTGGGATTATAACGACTGGGGATTTCATTCATACTCACACATTTACTTTATCTTTCAGCAACTTATACTCAACGCTATCAACCAGCGCCTGCCAGCTTGCCTCAATAATATTTTCCGAAACGCCAATAGTGCTCCAGGAATCCTGCTCGTCTTGAGACTGGATAAGGACGCGCACCTGTGCGGCTGTGCCTGCCTTTTCCTCTAAGACCCTGACCTTAAAATCAGAAAGATGCATCTTGGATAACGT
Organism: Candidatus Omnitrophota bacterium; assembly: GCA_018895075.1. Taxonomy (GTDB): domain Bacteria; phylum Omnitrophota; class Gorgyraeia; order Gygaellales; family Profunditerraquicolaceae; genus JAHIOW01. The sequence goes on from JAHIOW010000005.1 coordinate 7,565, forward strand.
GGGATAAAAATCACGCAGCGCTTTACGCAGGGCATTATCTAAGGCATTTATCGGGCCATCGCCTTCGGCGGCAGTGTGTTCCTTTACGCCTTTTACCTTTAATTTAATAATTGCCTCTGAGGTAATCTTTTTATTGGAATGCCTCTCCACCACCACGCGGAAACCCTGTAATTCAAAGAAACTCTTATATCTCTTGAGCGCCTTCTTAATCAATAACTCAAAAGACGCCTCTGCTGCCTCAAAATGATAACCCCGGTGTTCCAGGTTCTGTAAAAGTTTGAGGATCTTCTTAGTCTTGGGGTCCTCTTTGTTTAAGTCTAACTGCAAATTTTTTGCCCGGATTAATATGCCGGTCTTGCCGCTCAATTCTGAAACTAAAATCCTGCTGCGGTTGCCTACTAAGGCCGGGACAATGTGTTCATAACTCCTGGGGGTCTTCATTACCGCATTGATGTGCACGCCGCCTTTATGGGCAAAGGCAGATACCCCGGTATAAGGCTGGTCGTTTCTCTGTTTCATATTGCTTATCTCGCTGACAAAATGGGAAACATGGGTTAATTCTTTTAATCTATCATCAGGGATGCAATCGATATTTAATTTTAATTTAAGATTGGCGATAATCGGGATTAAATCTGCGTTACCGCAACGTTCGCCATAGCCATTGATTGTGCCTTGCACCATATCTGCCCCGGCTTCAACCGCAGCCAGGGAATTAGCCACAGCCAGGCCTGCGTCATTATGGCAATGTATGCCTAGGCCGATATTTATTTGCGGACGGACCCGGCTAATTACCTCTAAAATATTAGAGGTAAGCGACCCGCCGTTTGTATCGCAGAGCACCACTGCCTTTGCCCCTGCCTCCTGGGCAGTAAACAGGCATTTTAAGGCGTATTGGCTGTTGGTTCTATACGCGTCAAAGAAATGTTCGGCATCATAGAATACGGTTAAACCGCGCGAGGCCAGAAAACTTACCGTATCCTTAATCATATTTATATTTTCATCTAAGGTGGTCCTTAAGACCTCTTCGATATGCAGGTCCCAGGTCTTTCCAAAGATAGTTATAGTCTTTGCCTGGGATTTCAAGAGAGACTTTAGATTCTGGTCCTGGCTTGCCTGAGAGTGCGGCCGGCGGGTTGAACCAAAGGCAACCAACTGGCTGTTCTTAAGATGTTTTTTACTCATCTTTAAATAGAACTCCATATCCTTGGGGTTAGAGCCGGGCCATCCTCCCTCGATAAAATGCACTCCTAATTTATCTAATTCCTGCGCGATACGCATCTTATCCGTAACCGAGTATGAAATACCTTCTCCCTGCGCCCCGTCGCGTAAAGTCGTATCGTATAATTTTACTCTGGACATCTTTTCTCCCTATTTAGCTAAACCGAACCTCTTATGCAACACCCTTACCGCTTTCTCTGCGCATCTTTTTTTGATAATACAGTAAATGCTTATATCTGAGGTAGAGATCATCTCAATATTAATCTTATTTTCTGCCAGGGCAGCGAACATAGTGGCTGCCACGCCGGGATGCGACTTCATCCCCACGCCTATTATTGAAACCCGGGATATATCCTCATCTTGCAATACATCCGAAGCCTTGATATCCTTGGCCACCCCCCTGATAAGCCTGGATACCTTCAGGGTATCTGCTTTTTTAACCGTGAAAGATATATCGGTCTGGCGCAGGTGGCTGACATTCTGGACAATCATATCTACATTAATTCCAGCGGCAGCTAATCTTTTAAATATCTTTGCGGCAACCCCTGGCCGGTCAGGAACATTGCAAATCGTAATCTTGGTTTCATTCCTATTTAAGGTTATACCGCTCACCACTACTTCTTCCATTCTCTTAACCTCCCTGGTAATAATTGTGCCGGTCTTATAGTTGAAACCGGAACGCACATGGATAGGTATATTAAATTTTTTTGCTACCTCTATGGAGCGTGACTGCATCACCTGGGCGCCTGCCGAAGCCATCTCCAGCATTTCATCATAAGTAATATATTCAATTTTTCTTGCCTGAGGTTCTATACGGGGATCGGCAGTATATACTCCCTCAACATCAGTGTAAATCTCACAGGCCTCGGCATCCAATACCTTTGCCAAGGCCACAGCAGTTAAATCCGAACCGCCGCGGCCTAAGGTAGTAATATCCTGATTTAAGGTTATGCCCTGGAATCCGGCCACAATCACAATCTTACCCTGGTTTAATTCCTCTTTTATCTTATCGGTATTTATTTTTATGATCCGCGCCCGGGTATGGCTGGTATCAGTAATAATCCCCACCTGCCCGCCGGTAAAAGATATTGCCTTAGCGCCGAATTTTTGTATCCCCATCGCCAGAAGAGCGGCGGAGATTTGTTCCCCGGTGGATAATAACATATCCATCTCGCGTTCCGCAGGCATAGAATTAATCTTGCCTGCCAAGGCAGTTAGTTCATCCGTCGTATCCCCTAACGCCGAAACTACCACCACCAGAGAATAACCTTTCCTCTTATAACTTACTACCCTTGCTGCCGCTTTCTGTATGCGCTGGATATCAGCCACTGAAGTCCCGCCGAATTTTTGCACAATCAAGCCTTTATGCATGTCTTTTTCTCCTGATAAGAATAATAGGTATCACCTCGTAAAGCATCACACCGGCTAATATTACCAAAAGTACTGATACCGTAAAAAGCATGATGTCTTTATTTATAAAATATTTGACTACTTGAAACAAAAGAGACGCTATAGTAGTTATAATCATAAAAAAGGCTGGCCAGAGAGTGAATCTGGCTGACTTTTTTTTAGCTAAAAGCCAACAGCTCAAAACCAGCAAGGCCAATGCCGCTACTAACTGGTTTGATGCCCCAAAGGCCGGCCAGATTTTATTCCATTTGCCGCTGAATGCCAGGCTTGCGCCTAAGATTACTATAATAAAACTAGAAAAATAACGGTTCTTTACCTTAAATAATTCTTCAATTAAATAGCGGGAAATCCTGGTGGCAGTATCCAGCGTAGTAATAATAAAAGCATTGAGTATGACTATAGCCACAACCTTGCCGGAATTGCCTAAAATGCTGGAGGTAATCAGGCCGTAACCCCTGCCGAATAACCCTATGGGTGTGGTGTTTTTTAAAATGAGCGCAAAATCCTCTTTTTTATGAAAAAGGGCTGCCACTGAGACAATGGCTATTAATGCCAAGAGCGCCTCGCAAACCATAGCGCCATAACCAATCCTTTTGATATGGCGCTCGCTGGCAATTTGTTTAGAAGTTGTGCCGCTGGCTACTAATGTATGGAATCCCGAAACCGCGCCGCAGGCAACAGTGATAAATAATGCCGGCCATAGATAACCTTCCCCCGATGCCCAGCTGTGATAACCGGGCATATCTATTCTGGGAGGAGACAATATTAAACCCAAATAACCGCAACCTATACCAAAGAACAACAGGAAACTAGAGAGATAATCGCGCGGTTGCAAAAGTACATTAACAGGCAGGATAGAAGCAAAATAACAATATATGAATAAGATTAAAAGCCAAATATTGAGGCTGTTATTTACAGGCAAAATATTACCCAAAAAGACCAATCCCGCCAGGCATATTAAGCCCAAGATTGTAGCTAGAATGGTATTTATCCGCAGATAATATAAGAGATAACCTACTACAATTGCCACAGGTATCAAACCCAATGAGGGTATGACAACCTTGGGCTCCTTAACAAAGGTATCCGCGCAAAGATAGGCAAATACCGCAACAACCAAAATCAGGGCCAGTAAAAGAAATAAAGAAAGGGTTATCTTTGCCCTCCTGGATATTACATGCTGGGCAATATCTGCGATAGTGGAACCGCCCTCCCTGACCGAAGTTACCAGGGAGCCGAAATCATGCACCCCGCCGATAAAAATCGTCCCCAACACTACCCACAGCAACGCCGGAATCCACCCCCAAAGCATTACTGCTATAACCGGCCCGACAATAGGCCCGGCTCCGGCAATGGAAGAAAAATGGTGCCCGAACAGAACCAGCCAATTTTTGGCAGGGATATAATCCAAGCTATCGTATTTAGAGAATGCCGGAGTTGGCCTCGCGGGGTCAATTGACCACAGGGATTCTAACTTCCGGGCATAGAACCTATACCCTAAGAACAATAATATCACGCCGATAAAAACAATAATTAAAGCATTCATCCTTTAGAAATCTTACAGGGACACCCTTTCTGCTAATCGCAAGGGTGTCCCCAGGTGGGGACACCCTTAGCTTTGACTGGAAGGGTGTCCCTGAGGTTGTTTAATAAAATAATCCAGCAATTCGTGGCCTTTCTCAAAATAAAGGTCGGACTTTTTTGCCTCCTTTTCACTGTAATTCAAAAATCCTTTTCCTGCAATATCTTTACCTAATATACCAAAGCAGACTGCATCTTGGGCATGGGTCCTCAGCGAAAGAGGCGTGGCATGATCAGGCAAGGCTAAGATGCGGAAATCTTTGCGCCGGTTCTTAAATGCCTTTAATATTGTGCCTACGACCAGCTGGTCAAATCTTTCAATGGCCAGAATCTTTTGCCTTAAATCGCCGTTATGGCTTGCCTCATCCGGAGCTTCTACATGCACCAGAACAAAATCTTTTTCGGCAAGCGATTCCAAGGCTGCCTTGGCCTTACCCTTGTAATCCGTATCATAATATCCGGTTGCCCCGGGCACATTTATTACATCCAAGCCTAAGATTTTACCCAATCCTTTTATCAAATCCACTGCGGATATGATACTGCCGCTTAGGCCGTATTTATCAAAAAACTTTGGCATGCTGGGTTTTCTCCCCTGGCCCCAGAGCCAAATCATATTAGCAGGATTTTCTTTCAAATCAATCCTAACCAGGTTTATCTCCTGATTTTCTAAAATCTGGCGCGAATCTAACATTAATTTTATAACCATCTGGGCATTCTTGCCCTGGGGTAGATTCTTATCAATACCCTGGCCCATGATATCATGGGGTGGTTTACACCCTAAGTCCTGAAGGCCCTCTTCTGCCCCATCCTTGACTAACATTAAATTCCTGTAACTTACCCCGGAATAAAATTTAAATCTATCGTTGCCTAAATTCCGGTCAATGAATTTCATCAATTCCGCTGCCTCTTTAGAGCCGATATGGCCTGCGCTATAATCCAGGAGTTTATCGCCTGAAACCGTAACCAGGTTACAACGGAAGGCGACATCATTATCTCCCAGGTCTACTCCTAAATTCGCTGCCTCTAAAGGGCCCCTGCCGGTGTAATACATCAAAGGATCGTAACCTAAGATTGAAATATTGGCTACATCAGAAGCAGGCGGCATCCTTTGCGGGATAGTTTTTACCTGTCCCATGATGCCGTGCTGAGCAATAAAATCCATATTCGGGGTACGCGCAACCTCTAAAGGCGAACGCCCGCCTAATTCCTTTATCGGATAATCAGCCATACCATCAGCAACTAAAACTATGTATTTCATAATTTTATTAGGGACTGTCCCCGAAGGGGACTGTCCCTAAATTTTCTCCCGCAGGGGACTATTCCTAAACTTATTATCAATTTTTTTGCTAATTCTTTTTTACTTCTTACGCTAACGGCATTACCTAGCCTGTCAATAATAAAGGCGCGGTAAGGATTAATTCTATTCGCCACCATAACATCAGCCCTTGCTTTCTGTTGCGCTGATTTCGCCTTCTGAACCAAAGCAGCATCTGAAACTCCCGGCTCTAATTTAAACATTACCAGCTTTGCTCCAGGGGCAAGACGCCGGATATCCTGAATAATTTTTGGCAAAAGTTTCAGTCTCAAAACGTAATTTTTGCACGATTTAATCTTTCCTTTCACCAAAGATGCCGGCTTAAAATCTGCCACTGCTGCTGAATGTATTATGGCATCGTATCTACTGCAACGCAGTTCCTTAGTAAGTTTTTCTTTTAACTCATTAAAAAATCTAAAGCGGCGTATCCTGATAGATTTATCCAAGCCATTAGCGCTTACAGGGCCTAAGAATAAAGTTACCCTGGCGCCGAGTTTTTTTGCCACTGTGGCCAATAAGATACCGGTCTGGCCGCTGGCAATATTACTTATAACCCTTACCTTATCTATAGGGACCCACGTTGGCCCGGCAGTAATCAAGATTCGTTTATTTTTTAAACCTTGCGCCTTGCGCCTTGCGCTATGCATTATTTCAATACCCAATCTCTTTCAACACTGCTTTCATATTCGCTTTCACTACCTTTGGCGGCTTTATAGTCTTTATCGCTCTATCCGGGTCTTTTAGGCCATGGCCGGTCAATATACAGACGATACGAATGGGTTGTTTAATGTTTGATGTTTGATGTTTAATAAAGTAATTATTCTTGGCGAGTTTTAATAATCCGGCCACAGAAGCCGCAGATGCCGGCTCAACAAAAATACCTTCTTTGGCTGCTAATAATTTATAGGCCTGGAGTATTTCTGCGTCGGATACCATGTCAATAAGGCCGCCGGATTCATCGCGCGCTTGCTCTGCCCTCTTCCAACTGGCAGGATTACCAATGCAGATAGCAGAAGCGATGGTCTTGGGATTTTTTACAGGATGACCCCTAACAATAGGGGCTGCGCCTTCTGCCTGAAATCCCAGCATCTTGGGTAACTTGGTTATTTTACCCTTGGCGTTATATTCTTTATACCCCTTCCAGTAGGCAGTGATATTTCCTGCATTACCCACCGGCATAACCTGAAAATCAGGCGCAGTGCCCAGGCAATCGCAGATTTCAAAACTGGCGGTCTTCTGTCCTTCAATCCGGTAAGGATTCAAAGAATTTACCAATGTTACAGGATATTTTTGTGTAATCTCTCTGACTAAATCTAAGGCAGCGTCAAAATTACCATCCACAGCTAAAATTAACGCTCCGTGCGCCAATGCCTGGCTTAACTTCCCTAGAGCAATTGCACCTTTAGGTATAAGAACTATGCATTTCAGATTGCTCTTGGCCGCATATGCTGCTGCTGAGGCAGAGGTGTTTCCGGTAGAAGCGCAAATAACTGCTGTAGCTTTATCCTCACAGGCTTTAGAAATAGCCACGGTCATACCTCTGTCCTTAAAAGAACCGGTGGGATTTAGGCCTTCGTATTTTAAATAGACCTGGAAATCCCCGCCCATCAGTTTACTCAGATGTGCGGCATTTATCAAAGGAGTATTGCCTTCTTTTAAGGTAACTATGGGTGTATTTTCAGTTACCGGCAAATATTCTCTATATCTCTCGATCACTCCGTTATAGCTCACACTTCCTCCATCCTAATCGCTACTGATTTTTGCTTTATCGCGGCTAAACGGTCTATGGCCTCCAGCGCCTGCCGCAGATTCTTTTCTTTCGCTTCATGGATAATCATCACTATAGGCACAACGTGCGCCTTGCTCCTTTCCTTCTGCGTAACCGAGGCAATACTTATCCCTGATTGCGCCAAGATACCCGAAATCTTGGCTAATACGCCGGGCTTATCTACCGCCATAAAACGGATGTAGTAGCGGCTCTCAATATCATCTATCCTGCGTAACCTTTTTATAGACTCATCTACCCTGATATTTAAAGTCGGCCTGAACAACCCTGCCCTGATATCCTGGGTTAAATCTACTAAATCTGATACTACCGCCGAGGCAGCAGAGAGTTGTCCCGCGCCTGGGCCATAAAACAAAAGGTTACCGGCTAAATCAGAAGACACATATATGGCATTGAATATCCCTGTAACTGAAGAGAGCAGATGACCCCTGGGTATAAGCGTAGGGTGGACCCTGACCTCTAATTCCTCTTTTTCTTTTTTGGCGATAGTGAGTAATTTTATCTCAAAACCCAGTTCTTTAGCATAATTAATATCGGCTAAAGAAATCTGCGAAATGCCCTCGATAAAGATATCGCTAAAGTTTACTAACCTGCCAAAACAAAGATATACCAACAATATTAATTTATGCGCGGAATCTATCCCCTCAATATCTAAACTGGGGTCTTTCTCGGCAAAACCTTTTAACTGTGCCTGGGCAAGGGCTGCCTTAAATGTAAAATTATTATTTGACATCTGGGAGAGTATAAAATTAGAAGTCCCGTTTACAATACCGAGGATATTATAAAACTTATTAGCCACCAGCCCTTCGCGCAGAGATTTTATGATCGGGATACCCGCCCCTACCGCTGCCTCGAAGTATATGTTCTTTTGCCTGTCCTGGGCCAAGGCAAATAATTCTTTACCGTTCTGGGCCAAGAGGGCCTTATTGGCCGTAACAATATTCTTTCCTTTTTTTAAGGCCTCAATTATGTACTCCTTTGCCGGGTGTATGCCGCCGATTAACTCTACGACAATATCTATCTGGGGATCATTGAGAATCTTTTTGGAGTCCCGGGTAAGCAGGCTCCTGTCCACATCAACATCTCTTTTGGAGGTAATATCCTTATCGTAGATTTTCTGGATATTTATCTCCAGGCCTATCTTTTCCCTTAAAAAGGTCTTTCTCTGGCGTAAGATCTTGACCACCCCGGAGCCGACATTGCCGAAACCAACTAAACCCACGTTAATTTTTTTCATCTATTTGCCTTTCTTCAAATAATATTCTACAGTCTGCGTGATTATTGCCCTGTGCCTTTGGTCCACAGCTAAAAATTCAAGCCTGGTATCATAGATTAAATCCTTGGTAACTTCGCACGACTCTATTACTTTAGCCACAAGCATAATAGGGGTAGGGTCAAAGGGCAATCTTATCTCCAGGACAATATTTGTTCCTGCCTTAAATGGAGTGTTCGTAGTCAGGAGCATCCCGCCCAGGCTTAAATTCTTGGTCTGGGTTGTATCTACCTTATCCTTTTCTTCCGCTATCCGATAAGAGACAATAAAACGACCATCAATGCGGGGGTATTTTCTTTTTTCCGGTCCGTTATATGCCACTTCTCAACCTCCTTTACTTATCTATCGCTCGCCCCGAACGTCTCTAGCGAAATGGTCGGGGAGGTGGGACTCGAACCCACGACCTTTTGAACCCCATTCAAACGCGCTAGCCAAACTGCGCTACTCCCCGATTTGCCCTTATTCTTTGAATGTCAGCAAATCGGTACCGAGCCTTACTTATTTACAATCAAAAGGCGAGGTACCTAATTATTGCCTATTCCTCTTTCTTCTCCCTGGTCATCAAGTCACGCACTGCCTTAAGTGGAGATTTGTTTTTATAAAGAACAGAATATACCTCTTTAGTTATAGGCATATCAATTTTATATTTCAGGCTTAACGCATATGCGGATTTAGTCGTGGGTATCCCTTCAGCCACCATCTGCATATGGCTTTTTATCTGCCTTAAGGATTTGCCTTTGCCGATCTCATCACCCACAAATCTATTTCTACTGTAGGAGCTAATGCAGGTAGTTACCAGGTCGCCTAAACCACTTATACCGCTGAAGGTATTCAGCCTTGCGCCCATCTTCTCACCCAGCCTTGAAATTTCTAGTAACCCCCGGCATAAAAGCGCGGCCTTGGTATTTGCGCCAAATCCCAGGCCATCGGATATGCCACAGGCAATAGCAATGATGTTTTTCAGGCTCCCGCCTAATTCCACGCCCGCAACATCATCATTTGTATAGAGCCTGAATCCTTCAGTCATCAAAGTATCTTGCAGGTACTTCCTTAAACTTTTATCATAAGAAGCCACTACAGCGGTAGTGGGTATTCCTCTGGCTACCTCCTGGGCGATAGTAGGCCCGGAAAGCACCGCCAATTTTATATTGCCCAGTTCATCTTTTATGACTTCGGACATTCTCTTGAGCGAACCTGTTTCTATGCCCTTTGCCGCGCTCAAATATATTGTATCACAGCAACGGCTATCAATGTGTTTGAGTTTCTTTAAAACTTTACGCATATGCTCTGAAGGAATAGCCAGGATTATCAATCCGCCAGCCTCCGCTGCCTCCTTTAAGTTATGCGTAATTTTTACATCAGCCGGTATCTTAATGCCGGGTAAAAACTTGGTGTTTATCCTTTTTTTATTTAAATATACGGCGTAATCCTCAAATATGCTCCAGAGGGTAACCTTAAAACCTTTACGGTGCAATAAGATTGCTAAGGTTGTGCCCCATCCGCCATCACCTAAAACTGATATCTGCATTCTTTATCTTTTAAGTCTCTTCATCTTTATAATCTGAATTTTTTAAGCAGTGGGCTTCAGGATATATGTGTGTTGGGTTTTTTTCTTCCCGGGTAATAAATTGAATCCCGACATTGTAACTGCCGTCGCTTTTAAGCTCTATCCTTACCGCTCTGCCGATAATTCCATTCTGATATATCAGGCATCTGTTGTCTAAATCTACGCAAATAGATAATACACTTTTATCAAAAGAAAGCCATATTATATCGTCCTTGTTCACCTTCTCTTGTATCCTGCAGAGTAACCCGGACTGGCTGATATCTGAGGTATAACCTTGGAGTATTTTAGAAATCGTCTCTTTCTTGCATACCTTGCAGGCAAGAGGCACTACATAATCTAATCTGGCAAATTCTCGGCGTTCTAATCCCTTATGCTTATCTTGCATTATCTTATTTGCAGGTCGTACTTATTTGTCCTCATCTTGGCTAAGTCCCAGGCATAATCATAGAGGTGCAGGCCTTTACTGACAGCAACAATCTCACCATCCTCAACCCCGATCTCCTCGGCCATATACTGCTTTACTAACTGCAATCCCCCCATGTTTGCAGGAAAACCTCCCCAGAGGTCCCAGGAGCGAAAATATAAGATAAAATGCAATTTACCGTAACGCACACGGGTATCTATGAGCCTCAGGCACGGCGGATCAACTAACTTTATGTCAGAAGGCATACCGATCTCCATTATTGCCTGGTTTGTCCCAAAGCCTTTTTCCTTGTAAATCTTTATCACCTCTTCTACCTGATTTACATTTAAGGGTATCTCCTTAATCATCTCTTTGCCGTTGACATCCTGTCTTACTTTCACCTTTGGCTCAACTAATCTTTCACCATAGGTATAATCCTCGGTCTTGGTCTTGGTTCCGGTAAGCAGATAATTCAAATACCCATGGATATATTCCATATCCGTGGGCGCGGGAATGTTCATTCCCTCTGGAATTATGGGTATAATCTGATGAGAGGGTTTCTTAACCCTGACAACCGCAAAATCAAACTCCAGGCGCTTCTGCCCTTCATAACTACCCCGGGTTATAGTATAGACATGGCCTTTCTCTAAAATCCGGGATAAACATTGAAACCAGGCGTCATCCAGGTCAAAGGCATCAATAAAAACCGGCTCTAAAAATTCTTTTTCCATAGGTTGGAGCGGGCAACGGGACTCGAACCCGTGTAGGTAGCTTGGAAGGCTACTGCACTGCCACTGTGCTATGCCCGCGTAAATTCGGTTAGGCACTATGCTCGCTGTTTTGCTTGTCGCTTCGCTACGCTTAATTCACTTGCTATAACTTATCAGTGAATTACACCGCGCTAAGCGCGGTGCTGCTTTAGTGCCACCATAATTTTCCTTGTCGGAAAAGAGCAGGTATGCACTCCGCTCGCTGTTTTGCTTGTCGCAAAACTGCGCTCGCTTTAGTGCCACCATAATTTTCCTTGTCGGAAAATTATGGTGGGCAGGAGAGGATTCGAACCTCTGAAGGACAAGTCCGCCAGATTTCAAGTGCCCTCAAGTTACCTTAAGGCTTGGACTATCTCATCACCTTAGTTTTTAACTGTAGGTGGTGGGCGCTTAGTCTCTGCACCTTCCCGCCACAAAACTCTGGCGGGCTTGGCTCAGGATTGCCCTTGACTCATTCATGCCAAGGGTTTCCCTGAATTCACCCACTTTTCCATCTTGTCTTTCGACAGGACGCTGCGTTTTTCCACAGTCTGGTGCGATTGGCCACTCCGCCACCTGCCCAATTTATATATTCGTCTATCCAGTTTTTAATCAGTTCGAGCAAACGTTTATCATTATAACGGACATGAATTAAACCATAAGGTAATTTCCTATTGCTCAAATTTGAATTACCTTCTCTTATATACGGTTTAGTAAATTGACATAAAGGAACTTTGGTTATATTATGCCAGTACGCTTTTGATTCTTCTATATCCTGAAAAGAGTAACCATAAAGATAAATCTTCAATCTCTCTTCACATATTCCACAAACTTCTCTTAAGAATTTTAAAAATATTTTTATTATTTTTGGATTGCTGTTAGCAAAGTCTACAGTACTACCTATCAAAGTCCCTTCTGCCCAATAAAGCATAATACCAGCAATTTTTAATTTCTCTTCAATAATAGATAAATTAGACTTTATCTCAAACTGTGGTTTTATTTTATAATAGTTATACCCTGCCTCTGAACGGTCTCTACGATTAATATTATATCTCTTCATAAGATTATATACTGTCCAGAAGGAAACGTTTAATTTTTTAGCAACCTCTTCTACAGTATATTTGTTATCCTTATAAAATGTTTCAATTTGAGTTTTTTCGATCATTTTAAATGGAGCCGGCGAGAGGAATCGAACCCCCAACCTAGGGTTTACAAAACCCTTGCTCTACCATTGAGCCACGCCGGCATTAACTACACCTCTTTATCGCCCCGGGGATGTTATCTATTATGTCCGAGGCAATCATACCCGGTTGTGTCTTATCTCTGGCGGCTAAATCTCCGGCCAGGCCATGCAGGTAAACCGCGTATTTGGCAGCAGCAAATGCATCTAACCCTTGAGCCAAAAAAGCAGCAATCATCCCTGTCAATACATCGCCGCTTCCGGCAGTAGCCATTCCCGGGTTACCGGTCTTATTGATATATAAATTGCCTTTGTAATCTGCTACTACAGTATTATGGCCCTTTAAAACTACTGTTACTCGATAAGTCCGGCTAAATTTTCTGGCAATATTTTTTCTCTCAGACTGAACTTTCTTTACGCTAATACCTAAAAGCCTGGCCATCTCTCCCGGGTGCGGCGTCATTATTATTTCTTTGACACCTTGACACTTTCCTGCCTGCCGGACAGGCAGGGACACTTTGACACTGCCTAAATGCCCCACTAATGCATTGAGCCCATCAGCATCAATAACCAAAGGTTTATTTATATTAAATATAACCTTGCGCGTTAACCCTTGAGTTGATTTATTTTGAGTAAGTCCCGGCCCCACTGCTAAAACATCTATATTTTTTATAAAATCTTTTATCTTTTTATAAGCACTTAAGCTTAAAGTCCCTTGCCTGGTTTGAGGTAACGGCAATGTCATCACCTCGTTAGGTTTTATCTTTATTATTGCCTTGTTTAGGCTTTTAGGGACACCCAGGGTAATCAGTCCGGCGCCTGTACGCATTGCCGCATGAGCACATAATGCCGCAGCGCCGGAGAATCTGGCGGAACCGGCCAAAATAAAAATATGGCCAAAGTCGCCCTTGTAGGCGTTAAGCCTTCTGCGTAATAACGGCGTTGGCAACCGCATAACTCTTCACATGCGAAATAGACACATGCACATCTATCTTCTTGGCCCTGCCATTTAAAATCGCGCAATATGGCCTGCCATCTTTATCATTTAAAATCTCGACTTCCTTCCAGCTTAATTCACTGTCCCCCATCGCCTTAAATACCGCCTCTTTAGCGGCAAACCTGCCCGCAAGATATTGATATAAACTCCCCCGGGTCTTGGCATTTTCTAATTCCTGCGCTGTAAATATACGATTTAAGAATACGTTTCCCCATTTTTCTACTGCCTGGCGCAGCCGCCTTACCTCTGTGATATCCACCCCCGTTCCGATAATACTCTTATCCATTTATTAAAGCCCTCATCTGCCGCACTGCCTGTTCCAAACCTACTAAGGCGGCTCTGCAGACTATAGAGTAACCAATATTTAATTCTTCTATTGCCTTTATTTTAGCCACCCGGGATACATTAGAATAATCTAAACCGTGGCCGGCAAAAACATGCAGATTTCTATCTCTGGCGAAATCAACCGCGGTTTCTAATTCTTTAAAATATGTATCTTGTTTTTTTGCGTTCGCGGCCCCGGCATAGCGGCCTGTATGCAACTCTATCATGCTCACTCCAATTTTTCCTGCCGCCTCAATCTGCCTTCTGTCCGGGTCAATAAATAAACTCACATTAATACCTTGATCTTCTAATCTTTTTAAAACCTGCCTTATCCTTTTAAAATTAGAGACAACGTCCAATCCCCCTTCGGTGGTTAATTCCTGCCTCCTCTCAGGCACAAGCGTGGCCTGCTCAGGCTTGACTGCGCAGGCTATCTTAACTATATCCTGCGCCACAGCCATCTCCAGATTTAATTTTGTCTTCACTACCTCTTTTAGTATACAAAGGTCCCTTTCTTTAATATGCCGGCGGTCTTCTCTCAGGTGTACCACGATACTATCGGCTCCCGCGGACTCACAAACTAAAGCCGCAAATACCGGCTCAGGTTCAAGCCCGCCCCGGACCTCTCTTAGTGTAGCGATATGGTCAATATTTACGCCTAATTGTGGCATCTTTAATGAGCACATAACCCCACACCCAGCAAACTGGGTGTGGGGTTATTTGTGCGAATTAATAATTGATTCGGGCTATCTCACCCTTAGTATAAAACCAGGCCATAACCGCCAAGATAAGCGCGATGATCTTAAGCCAGGGGTGAGATGTTACCCAATGTCTAATCTTGACTTTAATCTTAATTTTTTCTTTAGGCATTTTTTTTCTTGGGTTTCATCAGTTCTTTTATCTTAGAAAGCATCTCTTCCCTGCTCAAATCCTTGTATAATCTGCCCTGGTAGGCCAAAGAGACATCGCGGCGCTCCTCAGAAACAATGATAATCATGGCATCTGTCTCATCGCTCAAACCCAAAGCCGCGCGATGCCGCGTCCCAAAGATGCGGCTTATATCCGGATTTTGCGTGATGGGAAACAGGCACCCCGCAGCGGTAATACGGCCGCGCTGGATGATTATGCCTCCGTCATGAAGTAAACTATTGGGTGTAAATATATTCTGGATTAGGTCCGCAGATACACGCGCGTCTATAAGCACCCCGCTTCCGATATAGGGATTCAAAGGGTCGTTTTTTTCTATGGCAATCAACGCCCCAATCTTATCCTTACAAAGGTTCTCTGCTGCCTTAACTGCCTGGCTGATAATATAATCCAATTCTTCTTCTTTTAAGGCTGTGGTAAAAAGATGGCGCTGCCCTAATAATGCCAGGCCCTGCCTGATTTCGGTATGGAAAATAATCAACAAGGCTATAATTGATATCGCGAATAATTTTGTCAGTAACCAGCTGAGTACCTCCAGGCCCAATCTCTGAAACAGAATAAAGGCAAACAAAAGGATAATTATCCCGCGTAAGGCATGTATGGCACGCGTGCCTACAAAAAAAAGCAGGATATGATAAATAATAAACCACAGGATCGTTATCTCAACTATTGTTTTCCAGATCATATATCGTCTCTTTCTCTTATTATCGCCTCGGCAACCTTTATTGCCTCGGACACCGGCTTCACATCATGGACCCTGAGCAGGTTTGCGCCGTTCTTAACCGCCAGGACGCAGGCAGATACCGTACCGAAAATTCGCTCCTGCGGACCGCTATCCAATATCTTGCCGATAAAGGATTTTCTGGATGCCCCGACTAACAAAGGCCTGCCTAAGACCTTCAATTCAGAAAGCCGGTTTAATATCTCTAAATTATGCCCTGCGGTTTTACCAAAACCGATACCGGGGTCAACGATAATCTTATTCCTATCAATACCTGCCTCCACAGCCCGGACTATCGCCTTATCCAGATATTCTATAATCTCATCAATTAACGACTTGTATACAGGATTATCCTGCATTGTCCGGGGATTGCCTTTCATATGCATAA
This sequence comes from Candidatus Omnitrophota bacterium, assembly GCA_018895075.1. Taxonomy (GTDB): domain Bacteria; phylum Omnitrophota; class Gorgyraeia; order Gygaellales; family Profunditerraquicolaceae; genus JAHIOW01. The sequence continues at coordinate 23,401 of JAHIOW010000005.1, forward strand.
TTACAACTGCGGCTTTATATTGAGCGACTATCCTTAACATCTCTGTGTTGTTCAAACCCGTAATATCATTGACCATCAGCGCGCCATTATCTAAGGCCTGCCTGGCAACCTCTGGCTTATGGGTATCTATGGATATCGGCACCTTTATCTTTTTTGATAAGGCCTTTACCGCCGGAATAGTTCTTTGTAATTCTTCTTCTATAGATACAGGCTCTGCCCCGGGGCGGCTTGATTCCCCTCCTACATCAATAATATCCGCGCCGTCCTCTACCATTTTTTCTGCAAAATCAACGATTGAGTTTTGAGTTTTATACAGTCCGTCTCCGCTAAATGAATCAGGCGTAAGATTAACAATACCCATAATTTTAATCATTGCTTGCCTTCGCCCTCTTTTGCCTCTATCCCGATCAGGCGTTTGACTTCCTCTCCGTCTAAAACTTCTTTCTCTAAGAGCGCCTTGCTTAAAATATTTAATTTATCCACATGCTGTATTAACAAGGTCTTTGCCTTAAGATACGACTCATCAACTATTCTCTTGACTTCTGCATCAATAAGGCGCGCGGTCTCTTCACTGTAATTCTTTTCTTCCATGAGGTCGCGGCCCAAGAAAACCAGCCCCTGCCTTTTACCTAAGGTAATATTGCCTAATTTATCTGACATCCCCAGCTGGCAAACCATATAGCGGGCCATATGCGTGGCCTTTTCTAAATCATCCTGCGCTCCGGTAGTAATATCGTCTAAGCTTATCTCCTCAGATGCCCGGCCAGCCAGCATAAGTGCAATTCTGGCAAGAAGTTCTCTTTTCGTAAGATAGTGCCTATCTTCAATAGGGGCAACAAAGGTATAGCCGCCGCTTAGGCCTCTGGGAATTACAGAAACCTTCTTCAGGGGGTCAATCTCCGGAAGCAATAAAGATATTAGGGCATGGCCTGCTTCATGGAAGGCGGTAATCCCTTTTTCCTTTTCAGACATAATCCGGGTCTTCTTCTCCGGGCCCATAAGTACCCTTTCTACGGATTTCTCAAAATCAATTGTCTGGACAGCGTCTTGATTTTTTCTGGCACCAAGCAATGCTGCCTCATTACAGAGATTAGCAATATCTGCTCCGGAAAAACCCGGGGTTTGGCTGGCAATGGATTTCAGGTCTACGGAAGGGGCCAGTTTAATCTTGCGGGTGTGAACCTTGAGTATCTCTTCCCTTCCTTTAATATCAGGTAAGTTCACAATAATCGTCCGGTCAAATCTTCCCGGGCGTAAAATTGCCGGGTCTAAGGTATCTGGCCGGTTGGTCGCAGCGATAAGGATTAACCCCTGCTGGCCGTCAAAACCGTCCATCTCTACCAAAAGGGCGTTGAGCGTCTGTTCCCTTTCATCATGCCCGCCGCCAATACCGGAAAAACGCAGGCGCCCTACTGCATCTATCTCGTCAATAAAAATAATTGACCCTTTTCCTGAAGTCTTGGCCGCGCGCCTGCCCTGTTCAAATAAATCCCGCACCCGAGAAGCCCCCACGCCTACAAACATCTCTACAAAATCCGAACCACTTATAGAAAAAAACGGCACCCCTGCCTCACCAGATACTGCCTTGGCCAATAAGGTCTTACCCGTGCCCGGAGGGCCCACCAGTAAAACACCCTTAGGTATCTTTCCGCCCAACTTCTGGAATCTCCCAGGGTCCTTTAAAAAGTCAATAACCTCTGTTAACTCCTCTTTTGCCTCATCCACGCCTGCCACATCATTAAAGGTTATTTTCTCGTCTTGCTTTTGGGTATGCATCTTAGGGCGCATCTTACCAAATGACATAATCCTATTTCCCAACTGCTCTCCCCGGGAAGCCATAACCCACCAGAAAAGTATCAAAAGCAGTATCGGCCCTAAATTAAAAAGTAATACCACCCAAAAGGTGCGCGCGGGCTTAACCTCAAAATAAGCTACATTTTGCCTGATCAGGCTAAGTAACTCCTGGTCATTTTCGGGAATATTCAGTTTAAACTTGGTATTATCTATAAATTCCCCCTGGAGTTCGGTTTCAATCTTGGTTAAAGACTTAATCTCCCCGGGGTTATCCTTTAGAACTTGATAAAATTCACTATAAGATATTTCCTTGGGCACTCCGGTAAGAGATGTATTCATGGAGCTAATCAAAAGATAGAATATAATCAGCGCAAATATCCAGCCAAAGGGAAAACGTTTAAGTACCTTATTTTTCTTAGACTTAGAATTTTTATTGTTTGCCATTGCTATTATCCTTTCAAACTTTTTATTATATATTTAGATATACCTAAAATCAAGCATTTATTAGAAAAATTCACCTGCGGTAAAAAAAGATTGACCTCCTTTTCTTAACTATAGAAACGCCCTTAGGCAGGTCTACTACGGAATTTACCGGGCGTTTTGAAATCATATCCTCTATCTCCCTTATGTGCCGAAATGTAATCCTGCGCGTATCCCCCTGGATCTTGGCAATCATCAAACGCAAACTCAACCTTTGTATTGCCGGGTGCAACTTCAAAAGTTTTTTTAAATCGACCCTTGCCTTGGTTTTTTTGACAAACCTCCTGGCTATGGCCGCCAGATAATCGTAATCGCATCCCACGCTCTCTGCCATATTGCTCAATACCTCTTTGATATTTTGGTTATATTCCTCCTCCAGCAAAGGCAATAATCTATTTCTGATCTTGTTCCTCAGATATAAATCTTCTAAATTTGTAGTATCCAGGCGCGCCCTGATCTTTCTGCGTCTTAAGTACATCTGGATTTCCTTACGCCTGACTTTTATCAAAGGACGGATAATTGAGTAACCGGAAATATTTCTTTTTGGCGCAATCCCGGATAATCCATATAGGCCTGCTCCTCTTAAAGTGCGCATCAATACTGTTTCAGCCTGATCATCAAGGTTATGGCCTAAGGCGATCTTGTCGGCTTTTGTATCTTTGGCTACCCTGAATAAAAACCCCAGGCGCGCGTTTCGGGCAATCTCCTCAGGAGAGCCGCATCTGGCAATCTCTCTAACATTAATCCGGGCGCAAGTTACAGGCAATTTTAATCTCCCGGCTAATCTCTCAACAAATCTTTTGTCTTTGCATGAGTCTTTTCTTAACATATGGTCCAGATGGGCAACGTGCAGACTAATCTTTAATTCTTTTTTTAAACTATTTAATAAATAAAGCAGGGTTACCGAATCTGGCCCCCCTGAAACGCCCACAATAATCTTATCGTTTTTATCAATAAGATTATATTCTTTAATCGTATCTTTTACCTTATCCCGAATCCCCATAGGCCATAGGGACACCCTTACAGCCAAAGCTAAACCTGCCTGCCGGCAGGCAGGGGTGTCCCCTCTCCTGTAAATGGTGGCGGCGGCTGGATTTGAACCAGCGACATATCGGGTATGAGCCGACTACTCTACCAGGCTGAGTTACGCCGCCATTAATGAAATATCCTTTTTATAAAAAGAATGTAGCCTACAGCAATAGCATTTAAAGAGGCAAGCAGCACCACCGCCGCGGCGATATCCTTAACCAGCTTTATTAAGGTGTGGTATTTGTCGGTGAGCATATCGATCATCAGCTCAATAGCGGTGTTAAAAATCTCTGCCATGAATACGAGGGTTATGGTGATGCACAGAGCAACCAGCTCTATGCCGTTTAAACTAAAATACACCCCCAAAAGAAAAGCCAGGATGCCCAGCATAAAAATGATGCGCATGTTGCGGTGATATAAGATTAGATAAACAATGCCTTTTATAGCAAATTTAAAACTTACTCCCAATTTCTGTAATTTAAAGATATTTCTAAAAACCCTGTTTTTGGCCATCGCTTACTTTTTTCTATAAGCCTCCAGATAAGAATCGCAGTAAATCTGTTTATTCAGAATTAACTCTGAAGTTATCAGGGCATCCATCAATTCTTTGTCCTGCGGGTCAATGATTGCCGCATCCAGGCCAAAGGCAACTGCCATGGTAAGAAATGTGCGGTTAATCAGGCTGCGCAGGCAACTACCCTGCGAGACATTGCTTAACCCTACCACGGTTTTTGGGGACGGTTCAGAGATAATCTTAAACTCATGTATTGATTCCAGGATATCCCTCATTTGCGCCTGGGCCACATTAACCGGAAGAACAATAGGGTCTAGATAGAGATTTTCAGGGGAAAATCCCTGCTCAGAACAGTAACTGACAATCGTGGCCGCCAATTCCAGGCGCTGGTCTTTATTCTGCGGTATACCTTTTGCGCTTATAGTCAAGCCAATCAACCCGGCCTGGTATTGTTTGGCCAAAGGCACTAATATATTCAATTTTTCTACGTCGGCAGTAGTAGAATTTATAATCGCCTTATTCTTTATCACCTTTAATCCTGATTCAATAACTTCGGGTTTGCTGGAATCTAAAACTAAAGGCTTATTAGTAACTTCTTGTATAGTTTGGACCAACCATTGTATATCAGAAACAGGCTGCCGCGAGACAGGCCCGCAATTAACATCCAGCGCGTCTGCACCTGCCTTTAGCTGCTCTAAAGCGTACTTTTGTATCGGGGCCTTATCTTTTTTCTTTATCGCCTCCCCTATATCTTTATACATCCCATTTATCAGCTCGCCAATGATAAACATAATTAATCTCTCTTTAACTAAAAACTCAAAACGCAAAAGGTAAAACTACAACTAAAAATTCAAAACTTTTTACTTTTAACTTGTGGTTTTTCGTTTTTACTTTTGGCTTTTTACTTAATTCAGCCTTTCATTAACTCGTCTATATACTTATTTACTTTCTCTATTGCCTGCGGATGCCGCATCACCAGGATATCTGCCCCGGCTTGGATAAGAGCAGTGGCAGTCACTGCCTCCCAGATTACGCCTCTTTCTGATTCAGGGCCCCAGCAAGGAAACTCCTGCTCGCTCGCCTTGGCCTCTTTTGCCCGCCAGGACTCCTGGCCCACAAAACAGATAAACGGGCAAGCCACAGTTTTATCACCAGCCAGGGCAGCAAGCCGGGCGCGCTCCATAATGGAGTAGGCATACTCCAGGCCATAACCTAATGCTCCGATAGTGGGGTTAATCACAATGTGGTCTAATGCCAGGCCCATATCTGAAATCAAAATATTCAGCTGTTTGGCAATATTTATATCAATGGGGGATTCGGCAATAATATTGTGGCCGTCAGCTAAGACCGCTACGCTCAGAGTCTTATAATTATCCTGCGCAGCGCTGCCTACCAGGCAACGTTCATTTTTGGCTGCCTGGCAACAGACAGGTAATACCAGGTTATCTTTGGCATCATCACCGCATCCTAAAATAATCAAAGGCACGTCCACTTTCTTTAATAACTCACCCACTAATTTTGCTTCCTCATCAGGCGTCTTGTTCCCGAATTCCGGATGAGCCCCCTGCAATCTCAGGCAGATCAATCCTGCCTTATATTCCTTAACGCATTTTTCTGCCCAGGCCAGCGGGTCACTGAAGACATCGGCATAGGCCTTAGCTAAACCTGCAGGCCAGTCACTCGGGGCAATATCCCAAACCTCAAAGGCAACCACCGGTTTATTCGCTAAGACGCCTTCCCCAGATAAAAACGGCAATGTCGCCTGTCCTCCGACTTTAATCACCTGCCTGCGGCTGCCGCCTTCTTCTTTGGTGGCGCCGATATTTATCACCGAGACCTCACCCGTCCATTTCTCCAGCATTAATTCTCCTGCCATATTTTATCTCCAATCTCCCGCAGTGTCTTCAAACCCGGGCTGTCGTTATCTAATCCCAGAAGCGAATTTCCATTCAGGCTCACCTTGGTTATATTATTATCTAAAGGTATATTGCCTATATATTCCAATCCCGAATCTTTTATAACCTCTTTATTTACTTCCTGGTCATGCTGATTAATAATCAATAGTCTTTTTTTAATTTTCACGCCTAACTCATTGGCTAATTCATTAATCCTTTTTGCTGACTTTAATCCCACCTTAGTAGCATCTGAGATTACTAACAGCGCCTGGGCATCTCTGCTGGTACGACGGGAAAGATGTTCAAGCCCTGCCTCATTATCAATGACAATATAGTCGTAATCCTTGACGAGCTTGCTCATAATATTTCTTAAGACATTATTCACATAACAGTAACAGCCCGGCCCTTCGGGCCTGCCCATTACCAATATATCAAAACCATTGCCTTCGGCTATTGCTGTCTGGAGGCGATACTCCATAAACCTATCCTTGGGCATCCCGGAAGGGATCTTTTCCGGATGCAAACTTATTTCCTCCAGTATTGAGCCGATGGTCTCTTTTATTTCTATGCCTAAGGCCTCTGCTAAATTACTATTGGGGTCAGCATCCACTGCCAATACAGAGCCCAGTTTCTTCTCTCTGATAACTCTCACTATAAGTGCGGCCAGGGTAGTTTTACCTGTCCCGCCTTTTCCGGCAATAGCGATTGTATAACCCATTATAATTTTATACTCGGGAATTTACTTAAATCAGTATGCGGAAAAAACAAGGCTGCCATATATTCATCCATATATCCCGGTTCAACCGATAATTCAAAATAAGTTATCTTACGCGCGATATCATTGGCTTTCTTCATTGCCTCGTAAGATAAAAGTATCGAGCGTGCCCCGGCCAGGGAACTGTTACCGACAAAGATAAATCTGGAGTTTTCTAAATCCGGTAATAGGCCTATTCTCTTGGCGTTATCTATATTAATATACGTACCAAACCCTCCGGCAACAAAGACCTTTTTTACATCAGCGAACTCAAGAGACATATGCCTTAGCAGCTCGCTGGCGGCAGCGTAAATCGCTGCCTTGGAGCGCTTGATATTCTCAATATCTGCCTCGCTAATCACGATATCAACAGTAGAGTCGCACTCCTCTTTAAATGCCACCACAAATTCCCTGCCATATTCATTATCGCGGATGCGTTTATGGTCTTTTATCTTTATCTTACCATTTTTATCCAAAAGGCCTGCGCCTAACATCTGGGCAATGATATCAATGTAGCCCGAACCGCATATACCCCGCGGCCTTACGCCGCCAATAGTCTCATAAGCCACTTTAAAATCAACAGGGGAAATTTCTACCTTCTGAATCGCCCCGGAACTGGCGCGCATACCGCAGGTAACCCCGCTTCCTTCAAAGGCAGGGCCGGCAGAGGCAGAGGCAGAAATGAGAAAATCTTTATTACCCAGGACAATCTCTCCATTTGTGCCGATATCAATTAAAATAGCCAGGCCTTCTTCTTTATCCAGCCCGCAAGACAAGACCCCTGCCGTAATATCTCCGCCGACATAACTGGAAATACCGGGCGAGCAAAATAAGAGGCCCCGGGGATTTACCTTTACCCCTGCCTCAGCAGCCCGGATTGTAGGCACAAAATTTACTGCCGGCACATAAGGTTCTCTCCTGAGGTAAGTGGGGTCAATACGCAATAAAAGATGCATCATAGTGGTATTACCCGCGCAGACTACGCAATTGACGTCATTAAGGTCTATTGCCTGTTTTTGAATCAAATCTTGCAACATCTTATTCATGCCGTCAATAACCGCATGGTGCAATCTCTCCAGGCCATCCTGCTCCTGGGCAAAGATGATACGCGTGATAATATCACTGCCAAAGGTAACCTGTTTATTATAAGTTGCCCTTGTTCCCATGACCTTCTTGGTATTTAAATCTACCAACTGCCCGGAGATAGTCGTGGTTCCGATATCAAAACATAAACCAAAATTTTTATGGGAAGTATCGCCTGGTTCAATAAACACAACCTCGGTGGTGCCATTTCTCTTACCCAGGGTCACGGTAACCTTCCAGTCAGCAGAACGCAGTAATGCCCCCAGGCGCCGGATATTAGCCAGGCCTGTCTGCATAATCGGTATATCCTGAATACGCCGTATCTGCCGGTACAATCTTTCCAAATCGCTGATCTTATCTTCTAAATCCGGCGGGGGTAATTCTAAATATAACTTTGTGGCTAAAGGCGAATGCGCAAAAATCTCATCCCCTAAAATAGAAGAAGGCGACTCTATCTCTTCCGCCTCGGAATAGAAACCCTTTAATCTTAAATCTAAATCCTGCGGGGTTAATTTGTCTAAATCTAACCTCGATTCCGGAAGAATTTCTACCTCTAAGTCACTCTGTATAGTAGTCAGACAGGCAAGATAGATACCTTGTTTTCTTTCCTCTAAACTTACCCGCCCGCTGGGCTGAGTAACTACCTGCCCTTTTTTCACCCTGACCTTACAACGGCCGCAGACGCCGTCACCGCCGCAACTGGAATTGACGTATACGCCGGCAGATAAGCTGGCTGAAAGTATAGTCTTGCCGCTATCTACCTCTATGGTCTTGTTATCCGGACAAAATGTAACCTTAAATTTTTCCATCATCCTTCATTGGGGACGCACCCCTTGGTGCCACCCTCTTGCATCCTAATTACTTATTTTTAAAAGGGTTACAACTCTTATAAGTTTTTTAAGAACGAGGGGATTCCAGCTGCTTCTTTTGGCCCTACTACCACCTGCCAGCCAGACTTGTCTTCCAAATCCCCGCTCATTACCGCCACATAACCGGGAATAATCAGTCTTTTATGTGAAACGACCTCTGCTAACCCCGCTTTATTTATAGAGTCAGTAATCTTCTCGGGCGTAAACTTCTCTGCTGCCCAGCCGGTCAAGACAGACATGCCTTCAGTATCTACGCTGATAATGAAACTCGGTATCTTGCTCGCCTCTACTTCCCCTAACACCGTGTAATAGGTAAGAGAGAAATTCGTAGTGACTAAAACCGGTGATTTATCGCCTGCCTTGCCCACTGGATAAAGTTTTGGTTCAATCTGTAAAGGTTTCTGGGGATCAGTATATATATTCTGCCTTAAGGTCAAAAGCGATAAAACCTCAGCCGGTTCTATGCCCTTAATCAAAACAATATTTGCGTATTTTGCAATACAGGTCGCCGCCTCCATTGTCTCTTCGTAAGGGTCTTCATTTTCTATGATGGATAAAGTCGGGTATCCTAAACTGCGGTCGGATTTTTTCAGCGCTCGCCTTCTTATCTGCGTTAAGTCCCAAATCTTATCTTTAAGCGACGTTGCGCCTACATCTAAAACCAGTTCCCCTACCCCTTGACTATTTAATTCCCTGGTCAGGCTAGAAAGTTTATCTAAGTCTAAAGCAGTAGCCACCAGCGGGCACTGAAACTCCTGGGCTAATTTAGAAACTACAGCCATATTCTCTAAAGTGGCGTGATAGATGAGGGGTTTTCTCTCCCTAACTTTTATCAAGGCCTCCTTCAGGGCTTCTGTTTCCTCGCTCATCAATACCAGGCCCAGTTGTGTATTGTTGAAGACTAACTCTGTAGCCCGGATAAATTTTTCTTTATCGCCGGTTTGTCTTACGGCTACAAGATTTACTTTCAATTCCTGGCCCACGCGCTCAAATACCAATTTATTAATCTTATCCAGCCTCTCTTTTATCTCTGAATCCCCGAGGCTATCTTCAATAATAAAGCCCAAGCCGCAGGGATGATGGAATTTTTCTTCGTGGCGGAAAAGCACTGTTTCATTACCCACCTCTAATTTGCTATTCCCCGTGCCTATAGTAATTAATTTTATGGGAGCAAGGGCAGATTCTTCCAGCGCCTTTTTTGCCTCTGTGCTCAGGTAAGGGCATTTATCAATACTGGCTGCCTTTTTGGCCAGTTGCATGGCAAAGGCAAGGCAGGTTACAAGTCCGCACTCACGGCAATTAGTCTTGGGTAGTAATTTGTAGATATCTAATCCGGAAAACGCCATATTGTTTACTCCCTACGCACAAATAAATTAAGAATGTAAAATGTAAAATTAAAAACTACAATTCAAAATCTAAAATTAAACAAATCTGTAGGACTAAGTCTTGATAATTCTTTAGCGAATACTTCGGAATCGTTATGCCCACGTAAACTAGTCAATTTTTTGATTAAACCATCATTTAAGCGTATTGCTATTTTTTTATTATTCTCTGTATTTCGGAATAAAACCTCAATTCTATCACTTGCTAATTTTTGAATGTTCCCTTTTCCATAAGTGCAACCTGCAGATAACTGGATACCATCAATCAAGCAAGATTTGGGTTTATTGAATGCCCCCTTCACGATTACCTTAATCCCAAAATGTTTTTTGCATTCGAGCTTCTTTATAGCTAAATCCCCCATCAACAATCCTAATACGAGATACGGTCCCAGATGTCCGTGAAAATCAATAGCTCTTTTTAGGTCTATTTTATTTCTGAATTTTAAATTGCAATTTTGCATTTTTAATTTACTTATTAATCAGACTAGCAAAATATCCTGCCCCAAAACCATTATCAATATTTACCACTGCCACTCCGGGAGAACAACAATTGAGCATAGTCAACAAGGCAGACAGGCCTCTAAAACTTGCGCCGTAACCGCAGCTCGTCGGCACAGCAATGACCGGGCAACTAACTAAACCGCTGACCAAGCTGGCCAATGCCCCTTCCATGCCGGCGATAATGATAATTACCTTGGCCTTCTTTAAAATATCTATATTATTTATGAGGCGGTGTACTCCTGCCACCCCTACATCATAAAGCCTCACCACGCGGTTGCCCATTACCTCTAATGTCACAGCCGCCTCTTCTGCCACAGGGATATCTGAGGTACCTGCTGAAACTACAGCCGCCAAACCTTTACGGCAGGCTCTATCCTTTCCAAGAGCATAACCTAATCTTGCTAAGGAATTATACTTTAATCCGCGAAATGATTTTTTTAGATAGCTGAATGTGGCCTTCTCTAACTTAGTAAGTAATAAGTCCTGGTTATTGCTGATTAACTTCTGGGCAATCTTTTTAAGTTGCTCTTTTGTCTTACCCGGACAATAGATTACTTCTGAAAAACCTCTGCGCCTTTTCCTGCCTATATCAACCTTGGCAAAACCTAAATCACAAAAAGAGGGCTCAACGCTCATTATGCCTATTATCCCTGGAATATTATAAACAACACCAATATTATAATCAGGAAAGCCAATATATAAAAATCATTAAAATACAAAAAATCGCTGATCATGTCTTTCAAGCCAACCCTGGGCCCCGGCGAAGAAGTAACCGGGGGCTTCTTTAAGCTAGGGGCCTTATGCACAACTGGTTTAAATGACCGGCGTAACTCTTCTATCTGTTCTGCTCTAAATCTTAGATACAAACCGCCGACCTTATAAGCAGGTATCCGGCCGCTCTCTGTTAACTTTACAACCTCATCTTCGGAAATACCTAAAATTACAGAAACCTCTTTTATGGTCAGCAGTTTTCCTTCTGGCATATCTCCTTACCCTTTTATTTTATTATTTACCAATCTTACCGGATGCAACCCAGGAATCTATGGCCTGTCTTTCAAACCTCCAGCTATTGCCTTCTTTTGCTCCCGGCACCTTACCTGAATTTGCCAACTCTAAAATAGAACTTAAATCTACCTCCAGATAACGCGCCAGTTCTTCGGCATTTAAAAAATCGTGCAGCATGGAACATCTGCCTTCAAACACTGCGCCTTCAGCCACATTTAATTTTACCGGGAATATCTCGCCTTCAATGACTGCCGTAGGCAAAAGAGTTAATCTCTCTCTGGCCAAGACCTTTCCCTTTAAGTGGCCGCCGATAATAACATTGTCTCCCGTAATATTGCCTATAACTTGCGCTGTGGGAGCAATAGTTAAATTACCCATGGTCTCTAAATTTCCCTCAAATTTACCGTGGATACGCAGGTTAACCGGTTCTTTGAAAGTCAGGTTCCCTTGCATAGCTGCGTCTACATCAAGCACTTTCTCTTCCATCCTCTTTTTAAAAGCCATTATCTCTCACCCCCTTTTCCTGTTATAGAGCCTTGCTCAAAACTATTTTCTCGTCGGAGAACTTCATCTCTTCCTTTTAATCTCACCTCCGCCTATTTTCTCGTCGGAAAATTGGCTGGTTTCCTAGTATTCAAGTCCTTTTTAGGCCTATTTCAGCCTTAAATTTC
>JAHIOW010000040.1 GCA_018895075.1 Candidatus Omnitrophota bacterium
AATTACGCCGTAAACATATAAGGGACAGTCCCCTGCGGGGACAGTCCCTTTTTATATGGTGCCTAGCTCCTCGCTTACGCTCGGAGTAAATTTGCCGCCCTCATTTAAGAGGGCAAATTTATGCCGAAGAGGAATCTACGGCTTATGACCTTGTTAAATACCTAATATCTTTTTAATAAATACTGGCCTTGCGTAGAATGCACGACTAATGCTACCATGTCCGGGGCCTTTGGTGCGTGGCTGAACATATACGCCCATAGCGCCAGTCAAGGCACTAAATCCCTTACTATTTATGGTATCCCGCACCAGATTATAATCATCTTTTACCTGCTCATATAATTCTTTGTCTTCCAAATTAAAAGTCCCCGCAGAGACTAAAATTGATTTTGTTTCATTTATATCATTGTAAAGCCTCGCGCAAATAATCATTTCTCTTAATTTTGCTAATAAGTGGCTATCTTCGAATCTGGTATTTTTAACCTGCTCAGGGTTAATCATTGTTATTTGCATGGTTTCCTTGGGGGTAATTGTGCCGCTCCTTAATTTCTTCAAAGAAACCATCTTTAATTCCCAGCGCCCGCCGTTGGGCGCCTGAACATTACTTACACCTAAACCAATGTATCTCTCCAATACCTGGCCTGCCCAGCCTTTATTACGTCCGCTGTGTTTTTTTTCATCAGTAAAAACTGTTACATTAAATTTTGGAGCTAAAGGCCTTAAATCTTGGCTTATTAACTCTTTCAATTTTGAGATTACTTCTTCTTTATTTAGAATATTCAAATCCTGTCTCCCTGAAAGCATCTTTTAGCCTTTTAATCGAGACATCCAGGTATGACTCCTCAAGCTCAACTCCTATATATTGCCTGCCTTCTCTTGATGCCGCAATTCCGGTCGTGCTGCTGCCACTAAAAGGATCCAGGACTATATCGCCACGCCTGGTTGAAGCTAATATTATCCTAGTTAATAACTGCAGTGGTTTCTGTGTGGGGTGCTTGCCATACTTCTTCTCCGCAGAGCCGGGAGCCTTAATATGCCAAAGGCTTAGCATTTGTTTATTGTTATTAAGCCTCTTCATTAAGGCATAGTTAAAGTAATGCTTACTATCTTTGTTTTTCGCCGCCCAAAGAATTGTTTCGGTAGAATGGGTAAAATAGCGACAACTCAAATTCGGCGGGGGATTTACTTTAAACCAGGCGATATCGTTTAATATTTTGTAACCTAAATCCTGCATCGCGTAACCTATGGTATAAATAATATGGGAAGTGCCCGATACCCAGATAGTCCCATTAGGGGCCAGAATTCGCTGGCATTCTCTTAGCCAGCGCAAGGTAAATAGATAATTTTCTTCTCTGCCCCTGGAAACATCCCATTTGCCCTTGTTTACTGAAACTTTCCTGCCGGCGTGACAGGTAAAACCTCCGTTAGATAAAAAATACGGCGGGTCGGCAAAAATCATATCTACTGAATTCTCGGGAAGTCCAGGCAGGATATCAAAACAGTTTTTATTAAATAAAGTAACGTGGTGTTTGGAGTCTTCAAAATATGGCTTATGGGGGACGTTTTTGATTAATCTAGAGATATCTTTTCTATGACTGGTCTTTTCTTGAGTAGCTGTGGGCATATAAGTGAGAAGTTTAATATGGTTATTTTGATTTGACATTATTCTATCACCTCCTTATATTTGAGTCAATCTTATCTTCTACCTTAATAGACGTAAATAGACGCTAAATCTAACATACTTTTTAATAAACTCAGGGACAGTCCCCTTCGGGGACAGTCCCTTCGCTTAAATCCCTTCGCTTGAGCCATTAGTGAGCCAATAAGTGTAAAGAAAACACAAATGCATACAAAAATACCTAACCGCACGTAGGAAAACAAAAAAAGCGTAACTCTATATGTTTTATAGAATTACGCCGTAAACATATAAGGGACAGTCCCCTGCGGGGACAGTCCCTTTTTATATGGTGCCTAGCTCCTCGCTTGCGCTCGGAGTAAATTTGCCACCCTCATTTAAGAGAGCAAATTTATGCCGAGGGGGAGAATCGGACTCCCCACGCCGGCCTTTTCAGGGCCGCGCTCTACCACTGAGCTACCTCGGCTTTATCTATCGATCGCCATTTAATCTTTTTACCACAAAGGGAGAAAAAAGCAAGTAGATTAAAAAGAGCGTAAATATGGCCACGCCTGCTTTCCTTAGAAAAATGGCGAAAAATAATAAAATAGCTAAAACTAAAACCGTCAATTTTGTCTTCCTGCCAAAGAATTGTTTTAAACCATCTAAATTTAAATATCTTACGCGCGAGACCATCAGAAATGCCAAGAACAAAACTATAAACAGGAATATAATAGGTATGGATTGCGGTAAGGGTGATATATCTTTTCCCTTCCTATATATCAGTATAAAAGAGGCTAATATGCCTCCGCTGACAGTTGTGGGTAACCCGTAAAAATAATTAACCATTTTATCCTTAGGGGTAATATTATATTTAGCCAGCCGCATTACGCTACAAGATAGATAAATAAATAAGGCAAGACTTGCCCAGAAATAAAAAGCCCGATAAATAAAGATATAACCTAAGATAGAGGTGGCAATACCAAATGATACCACATCAACCAATGAATCTAACTCTTTACCAAAGTCATTGGGGATAGGGTTCTTGCGCGCAATCTGGCCATCTAAGCCATCCAAAATAACTGCCAGGATTATCGCCCAGCAGGAGAAGGTAAAATGCCCCTCTATTGAAAAAATAATTGAGACAAAACCACAGGCAAGGCTTAAGAGGGTAAGAAAATTGGCAAAATAGTTCATTTTAGTTTCTTTTTGGAAAATACCCTAATAAAACAAAAAGCAGTAAGTCCCAGGATTATTCCCCAGGAAATTAATAGGAATATCCAACCTTCAAGCTTCATCTGATTCTTTCTGCCTGTATCCTCTTCTGCCTCCAGGCAATCTTAACTAAAAGCGCTAAAATCAAAAATATGGAAACTATTCCTATTCTTGTGCCGAGGATAAATGGGCGGTTTGCCAAAGAGACATTTTTCATTAATATTATAGAGACCCACTCCTGCCAGAACCACATCCCTAAAATAAAGAATAAGAATAAAGGCGTGATATACTTAATAATAAATTTGTAGATCCTGGGAACCCGCATATCCGCGCCTTTGTGTATCTCATCCCAGGCATTTTCCATTCCGAATATCCAGGCAAATAATATGACTTCGATGGTGGCAAATAATACCAGGAAAAAGGTACCGCCCCAGAAATCTAATTCATCGACTACGCCGTTCTTTAAGAAAAGGATTGCTGCATGACATAGTATAAATGAGCCGATACCAAAAATCAAGACTGCCTTGCGCCGGTTGATATTAAACTCGTCTTCCAAAAATGCCACTGCGGGTTGGGCCAGGGAGACTGAAGAGGTTATCCCAGCCAAAAATAACAGAAAAAACCACAGGAAACCAAACATTTCCGCCAAAGGTAATTTATTAAGAACTAAGGGCATAGTTACAAATCCCAGATTAAATACTCCGGAGCGGGCAATAGACTGTATATCCAGCGGCCCGAAAAAGACAAAGGCTGCGGGTATAATGATGCTGCCGCCTAATATAACTTCCGCAAATTCATTCGTGCTGGCAGCGGTAAGCCCGGAAAGGGCCACATCATCCCCTCTGGATAAATAACTGGCATAGGTAAGGATAACTCCGATACCTACACTTAAAGTAAAGAATATCTGGCCTGCTGCCTCCAGCCACACCCGGGCGGATTTTAAAGCAGAAAAGTCCGGATTCCAAAAAAAACCAAATCCATTGGAGATATTCCAGCTGGGCCTGGCCAAATCCGGTATGCCCAGCGTTACAACCCTAATCATCAGCACTAAGGCGCAGATAAATAAAAGCGGCATCGCAAACTTACAAAGTCTTTCTATCCCTCTTCTTATTCCATAATATATAACCCCAATATTTAATAGAAACGTAATTAAGAAGAATAAATAAGCGCAACCCAATCCATTAAAATACTGGTTCCTCTCCAGGCCCTGAAAGCCCCTTAAAAAACTCTGCATCGTTGCCTGATCTAGAGCTTGACTATATTTGCCAAAAAGCGCAAAGAAGCTATAGGCCAAGGTCCAGGAGGCAATATAGATATAATATATAAATATAATCAAGGGTCCGAATATGCCAATGACGCCGAAATACTTAATAAAGCGATTCTTCTGCCAGATACTATGAAATATGCCCGGGGCACTGCTATGCTCAAAGCCGCCACCGTAACGACCCAGGGTCCATTCAATCCACATCAAAGGTATCCCCAATAAAAATAACGAGACAAAATAAGGAATCATAAATGCGCCGCCGCCATTGGAGGCAACCTTAGCCGGAAATCTCAGGAAATTTCCCAAACCCAGGGCAGAACCAGAAACTGCCATAATTATTCCCAGGCGCGAACCCCAGCTATCCCGAATGTGGCGCCCCTTCGAAGAGTTGCTTCGGGATGCCGAAGTAACTCCTCCTGCATCACTACATTCGGCACTCCTTATCTTTACTCGCTTCATAAAACCAATCTTCTAATCTGCTTATTGCTCCAGTTACTTCTGGGCTTAATATCTCCCCAAAAATAATTGTTTTAGGTTGAATAAGCAAAGCCATTATATCTACCTTGAGATTATTTTGCAAGTAATTTATGGTCAATGAGATTGAAGCATTGTGCGTAGCAAAGAAATTACATGTCTTTATATCTTGGGCTTTTAAAACCTTAAATTCTCCGGGCAAACCGCTAAAATCAGCGGCATCAATAATGACTATGGTATCAGGTTTGGCTTGAATAATCTTTTCCAGATAGTTCTCTGGGCTTATGCCCACGTCAAAAACATCAAAACCCACCTTATTTTTTATGCGGCTGGCCAAAATAGAACCAACCCCATCATCGCCCCTTAGACGATTACCCATCCCTATAATTACTACCTTACTCTTAAGGTAAGAATTAAGTTCTTCCAACGTTTTATTGGGGACGCTCCCCAAGGTGCCACCCTTACTTATTGTAACTCTCATGCTTTCAATAGGTTCTGTGATGGTATCCCTAAATCTCTAACTACTATCCTACCGCAATATTTTGGGCCATCAGCCAAAACCATCCCGCGTTTCTTAGCCACAAAGGTTACTGTCTTATCTGCTTTTACACAACAACCCAAAATCTTTCCTATGGTTGCATCCAGGCCCGAGGGGATATCTACAGATAAAGTA
>JAHIOW010000041.1 GCA_018895075.1 Candidatus Omnitrophota bacterium
TCTTCCTCTTTAAAAAAACGGACTAATGCCTCTGTCCCAATACGAAAACGCTCCTTTTGATGCCGTTCATCCAGAAAACCCTGGGGGTCAAAATTCTCTTTAAATGTATCTAAGACATCTGCTAGTTCTACCTTCTCTCCCCGCATCTTAGATTGAAAATATTTAGTTACTGCATCGTGCATTGCCCGCCCATATATAACGGTATGGTGTTCCATTATAGGGACGCCTAAGATATGCACATATTTATACTTTAAGGGGCAGGTCAGATAATCATCTATCCGGTAGTAGCTCAACTTTAAAAGTTCTCCCTCTGGAATTTCCTTGAGGGCTGATTTTGCAGAATCCTTTCTAGGAGCAAAACCCCTGATCGCCTCCAGGGCAGTAGTCTTTTTTCTTTCTTTTTCTTTAATCTGGCCACCCAATGCATCAATAACAAATTGGCTGATAGCCCTTAAGCGCTTGCCGCCATAATCTAAAGCCGCAGTCAAATAAAGTTCCTCTTTTGCGCGCGTCATTCCCACATAAAAAAGCCGGCGTTCTTCATGGATATGAAAATCTCCTATGGGCAATATCTCCTTTATCAAAACATCCGGTAATTCAATAGTCTGCCTACGGTGCGGCAGGGGAAAGCGGCCATTAACCAGGCTTACTAAAAATACAACCCTGAATTCCAGCCCCTTTGCCTTATGTATGGTAAGTACGTTTACCAAATCCGTATCTAAATCCGCCTCCACGGTTTCCGGGTCGTCACCTGCCTCGATTAAAAGATTTAAATAATTAATAAAGCTTATAACCCGGTCTTCTTTAGCCACCAGCCCAAAATCCCGTACAATCTTAAAAAACTTGGCAATATTTTGGATTTTAGTTTCATTCTCCAAGCTTGGGTTTTTGGTAAGCTTTTTCAGGTAACCGGTCTGGGTTAAAAAACTATACAACAGCCTGCCGGTTGTCTCCTGGCGCGCAATACTCAAGAATTTCTCCAAGTCTTTCAGGATATCCTCTATTTTATCCTTTGATTCCGTGCTGACTTCGTTTAGTTCGGGGGTGCCTTTCAAATTTTTAAATACCGAATACAGGGATTTATTTCTACGTCTTGCATAATGCATGCACAGGCTAAGGTCAGAAAGATCAAGACAGTATATTTCTGAACTGGTTAAATAATACAGGCTTAAGGAATCTGAAGGGTCAGCGGCAAGGCGCAAAAAACTAATGCCTAATTTTACCTCTTCCCTTGCATAGAGGCCCTGGCTACCGCTGAACTGCCAGGGTATATCCCGCATATTCAGTGCCTGTAAATAGGCCTGGGCATCGGAATTGGAACGTACCAAAATCGCAAAATCTTTATAGGCAAAGCCCTTTTTCTTTGTCTTCTCTTTAATAGTTTGAGCCACCCAATCTGCTTCAGCAGAATTTGTATCAAAATGTAAGTGTCGGGGGGCTTGAGATTCTTTGGCTAAACCAATAAGTTTTTTATCTATGCCTGCCTTTATTTCAAAACGTTCGGGATTATTATTTTGAATAAGCTTATAGGCACTATCTAATATAATTTGGGATGAACGGTAATTCTGAATAAGACTGACCTTCTCGCTCTCTGGAAAAACCTGGACAAAATTTAAGACATTGCTATAGGCGGCGCCACGCCAGCGATAAATACACTGGTCATCGTCGGCTACAACCGTAATATTTTTATTCTCCTCGGCTAATAACTTCACTATTTGAAACTGGGCGAAATTGGTATCCTGGAATTCATCCACCAGGATATATTTAAACTGCTCCTGGTATCTTTTTAAAATTAAGGCGTGTTCTCTTAAAAGTCTTAATGCCAGATAAAACTGATTGCCAAAATCAACCAAACCCTCTTTGGCCAGTAACTCCTGATATTTAGCAAAGGCGCCTGCGACTTCAATCCGCCCTAAGGCCTCTTCTTCTAATACCTTATCCTGAGGATTTTGCTTTGATTTGAACATAAGCTCCCCAGCGAAGTTCAGATATTCCTGAGGCGATATATCTTCATCTTTGGCGCGGCTGAATAACGAAATCAGCGCCTCTATAAAACGCGTGGGGTCGGACAATGGCCTATAGTATGAAATATCAAACTCAAAGAGATGCTCACGGAAAAATACTGCTGCCTCTGGCCGGGTTAAAACCTTAAAATCTGAATCTAATCCTACCAGCAGCGCATTTTCTCGCAATAACCTATCGCCAAAGGCATGAAAGGTAGAAATCCAGATATCTGTATAACCGTAGGGGACAAGGAGATCCACCCGCTCCTGCATCTGGCTAGCCGCCTTATCCGTAAAGGTGAGCGCCAGAATTTGGTTGGTCTTAGCCAGACCTTCGGATAAAAGCCAGGCAATCCTACGGGTAATAACTGTGGTCTTACCTGTCCCTGCACCGGCAATAATAAGCAGCGGCCCTTCTCTATGGGTAACTGCCTCTAATTGCTCTTTATTTAAACCCTCTAAAATTTTCTCCATAATAACTACGCCTTCATCTGTTTTGTAAAGTTCGTAGAGTACCTTAGCGGATGACTTGGTTTGATTTCGAGCAGCATGTTGAAGATGCGAGCGGCCAGGGTCCCTTGCACCATATGGTGCAAGGGAGCGAGCAGATTCACCAAGTGAGGTTCTCCTCGGTGGGGAAAACCCCTGCCTGCCGCAGGCAGGGAACGGTGCTGCGAGAAATAAACCAAGGCAGGACCCGCTATATGCCTATGAACTTTACAAATCTCCTTTTATGAGATTGCTGAAATATTAGATTTTTAAAGAGCGCTAATATAGAATTATCTCCTGGCTTCTGCTTTCTTTGTTTTCCTTGTCATTTTAACTGCCTCAAATCTTAATTTCATCGAATATTCTACCCAAATCCAGCCTTACA
>JAHIOW010000042.1 GCA_018895075.1 Candidatus Omnitrophota bacterium
GAATGCAAACACGCTGTCGCTTCACTTATCATCATTGACTCCAGCTTCTTACTATCAAAGAACAAAGAACTCGCTGTTGCCTTATACAACATCAAATCAGAACGATTCAAAGAAAGGCTGAAAAACTAACAAACTCCTGTTCTTCATGAAATAAAAATGGGCCGTGCAGGAATCGGACCTGCAACCCCTTGCTTAAGAGGCAAGTGCTCTACCGATTGAGCTAACGGCCCCAATTTGCTAATGGCAAATTGCAAATTGCTGATGGTATTCTAACAAATAATCCAAAATTACGCAATAAGCTATTCGCTATTTGCCAAAATGCGCCTGGCTGGAGTCGAACCAGCAACGCCTAGCTCCGAAGGCTAGCGCTCCCTGCCTGCCCCAGCCTGCCGGCTGGCAGGGGCAGGCAGGTATCCTCCGCCGAAGGCGGATCCGCCTACGGCGGAAATTGAGCTATAATTATCAAATGCGCCTAGGTGGATTCGAACCACCAAAAGCCAGTTCCGCCCCTCGCCTTAATTCAGGCGGATCCCGAGTAAATTGTTTATCGCGCTCGGCGAGAGTCGAACTCGCAACGCCTAGCTCCGAAGGCTAGCGCTCTATCCATTGAGCTACGAGCGCAAAATAATTCGGGTTTAATTCTATCCACCAAGGCTCGGGATCGAGTCTAAAACTTTACGAGGGACTCGAAGACTGGTGCCTTATCCGTTAGGCAATAGGCGCAATCTAAATTATCTGGCACTTATCGCCTAAAATCTCTTTGATCTTATTCAGTTTCTTATTATCCACGCAACTAATATTCTCCTCGGAGGTAACGCGCACAGGTGAATTCAGGTGTATCTTATCGGGATTCACCCTATCAATAACCGCCTTTAATCTCTTGATATGCCTTAAATCATCGTTTAGCCCTCTTGCTAACATCACTTCCAGCCATATTTTACCGCGGAATTCTTTCCTGAGATTCACCAAGCCCTCAATAATATCTTCTATCTTTATCTGTGAGTGCGGACGGTCAACTTTCTCAAAACAATCTCCTGTTACAGCATCCAGAGAAGGAACGATTAAATCCGCATTGCCTATTTCCCGGCGTATTGCAGAATCCGCTAATAAAGATGAATTTGTAATCACTGCTACAGGCAAGGAAGTCAGTCTTTTAATTTCTGTGATAAGTTGGCCTATCTTAATATTTAATGTGGGTTCACCCGAACCGGACAGAGTGATATAGTTTATTTTTTTTGCCTCCGGGCTATTATTTTGCAACCAAAGCCTCAATTCATTCAAAATCTCTTCTATCGCGATATACTCTTTTCTCTCTTTGGTCTTCTCTCTAGTCTTACCCAACTGGCAATAGACACAGTCAAAACTGCATGTCTTATGAGGGACCAGTGTAATCCCCAAGGATAAACCCAATCTGCGTGAATTTAGGGGACCGTATATATATTTCATCGCCTGATAAAAACCCCCCAACACTTCCGCTTTTAGCCTTACGCTATATTGAAAGTAGTGGGGGTCAGTGATATCCTCACCTTATATCGCCACTATAGAAATACCCCTTTGATCCGCTAATTTGATGCTTTGTTCTTTGTCTATAAAAAGAGTCTTCTCTGCCTCAATCGCCAGACACCTGGCGCCTACCCTGATAAGATTCTTTACTGTATTTAGGCCTACTACGGGTATATCAAAACGTAAATCCTGCTTGGGTTTGCTTACCTTTACTATCGTTATACCTTCCCGCGCAATTCTACCGGCGCGCCGGATGAGATTATCAGTCCCTTCTAATGCCTCAACTGCCACTATCGCCTTTTTTTTGACGGCCACAGTCTGGCCGATATCCAGGTTTGCAACTGCCTTGGCCAGGTCTAATCCGAAATATATATCTTCCCATTCTTCGGCCCCGGGTTCTTTCTCTGTCAGCGTACCTTTCTTGACTAAAAGTTCCTCGATGAAAGTAGTAGAATTTAATAATTCCAAACCGGACTCTTTGAGTTTCTCTGCGATCATCCCGAATATTGTATCTGCCTTTTTATCCCGTATATTTGCCAGCAGGCTTCTTAACTCCTGGTCCCTGTCTATCTCTTTATTAAATAGGCGCCAGGGAGTTATCTGGCCAGCCATGACTACTTTAGTTATGCCTTCGGCCTTAAATATTTCTAAACACCGGCGGAATTCACTCAGGCCTATCCAATAGATTTTATCTACGAATTTTTTTAATTTCCGGGATGTATCGCCTTTGATGGCTACGGCTACAATATAATAATTTCTTTTTTTTGCGGCCTGCGAAAATATAATAGGTAATTTTCTGTTTCCCGCAATTAAACCGATTCTTTCCATAGGATTGTTATCTGTAGATATCATCTGCGGATTGCTCTAGGGTAATCCGCTTAGAACGACAGGAATGAACTACGCCCCTTTGAGAGTTTTTTATAAAGTTGATCAGGCATAAAACTTCCTCGACAGGCTTTATTATCTCTTTCTCTAATTTTTCTAAGGCGTGTTTGGTAGAAAGGCCTGAGTTAAATAATACCTTAAATGCCTGCTTAAGCTGATTTATTGACTCTCGGGGGATACTATTACGCCTTAAACCTATAAGGTTCAGGCCGTAACAAACAGCGGGGTGGCCATCGCAGGTTGAATAGGGAGGGATATCTTGAATAACCTTAGAACAACCACCGATAATAGAAAACCTGCCTACTCTCGCAAATTGATGTATCGCCGCAAACCCTCCTACAACTGCTCTATCCTCAATGGTTACATGTCCGGCCAGGGTGCCATTATTAGCAATAATACAATCATCGCCTACTATACAATCATGGGCGATGTGGGCATAGGCCATGAAAAGATTATTGTTGCCCACAACAGTCCTGCCATTTTCTCCTGTGCCGGGATTAAACGTACAGTATTCACGGATGATATTATGATTACCTATCTCTAAGAAACTCTTTTCGCCCTTATATTTTAAATCCTGCGGCGGGCTTCCCAGGACTGCGCCGGTAAAAATCTGGCAATCTTTACCGATACTGGTGTTGCCTTCTATTACGCAATAAGCGCCGAGCCTGGTGCCTGAACCTATGACAACATTATTTCCGATAATAGTATAGGGCCCGATTTGGACACCTTTAGCTAATTTTGCTCCTTTAGAGACTATGGCTGTGGAATCTATCTGCATATCTTAATCTATCCTTCAACCAAGGCAAACATCATATCTGCCTCTGAAACTACCTTACCATCCACTAATGCCTTACCGTGTACCCGGCCTGTCTTGGATTTTATCTTATCTGCTTCTACGCGCAAGAGAAGCTGGTCACCCGGGACTACCGTCTTTCTAAATTTTATATTGTCCGCGGCAAGAAAATAGGCCAGTTTTCCCCGGTTCTCTTCCGGAGAAAGCATCATTACCCCGCCTACCTGCGCCATGGCCTCAATAATCAAAACCCCTGGCATAACCGGTTTTCCCGGAAAATGCCCTTTAAAGAAATACTCATCTTTAGTGACATTCTTTATACCCACAGCATATTTGCCCTGCTTTAAAGATATAATCTTATCCACGAAGAGAAAAGGCGGGCGGTGAGGCAGTATCTTCATAATTGCCTCCCGGTCTAATTCCCCTTCCTCGCCCGGATGATAACCTATACCCACGCCACCTAAAGAATATCTTTGTCTTTGCTGGTCTATCTTTTTTAAGAGTTTCAGGTTTAAGGCGTGTCCGCTTCTTAAGGCAATGATATGGCTCCTTATGGGTTGGCCGAGAAGAAACAAGTCTCCCACTAAATCCAGTATCTTATGCCGGATGAATTCGTTTTCATAACGCAATTTATTCTTGATGATGCCGCTTTTACCTACGACTATTGTATTATCATAAGTTGCCCCGCCGCCCAAACCCTGTTCTCGCAATCTGGATGCCTCATCTTCAAGGCAAAATGTACGCGCAGAGGCAAGTTCATCCTTAAATATATTGCCATTTAAATTTATCTCCATAAATTCTATCTTCAGCAAGGGGTGGTTATAATTTAAGATGTAGGAGATTTTAAAATCCTGAGAGGGTATGGCTACGATAGAAGCGTCGTCCTCTTCTACAAAGATAGGCTCTTTGAGGAAATAATATTGGCGCGGTTTTTCCTGCTCTACAACGCCTGCCTGAGATAAAATCTCCAAGAACTCCCGGCTACTTCCGTCCATGCCCGGTATTTCGTTATTATCAATTTCAATTAAGATATTATCTATATCCAGGCCCGATAATGCCGCCATAAGATGCTCAATGGTATGTATCTGGATGTTATCCTTGCCCAGGGAGGTACGGCGCATACTGGAGCCTTGAGGAAGTAAATATTCAATTGAGGCCTTAATCAGGGGAGTGGAAGCTAAATCTGTGCGCAGGAAGTTGATGCCGCTATCTACCTTAGCCGGCCTAAAGGTTATATTTACCTTATGTGCGGTGTGTATCCCCACGCCATTGATGCTGACTTCTTTTGCGATTGTCTTTTGTCTATCCATTACGCCGCGGATTTTCGCTGATTTTTATCTGTGCTTCTAACTGTTCTATCTTCTTTTTTAACTGCGCTATGGTATTATATAATCTAGGTAAATTATGCACACAGGCATTTATGCGTTTGGCTGTATCATGGGGTTTTGCCGGATATCCCCAGACCGTAGTCCCCGCGGGAATAGACTTACTTACCCCCGACTGGGCCATGACCACAGAATTATCGCCGATATTGATATGCCCCACCACCCCTGCCTGGCCAGCTAAAATCACATTATTGCCCAAGGTGGTACTGCCGGAGATACCTGCCTGGGAAACGATAAAACAATTCTCTCCTATAACTACATTGTGGGCAATCTGAACAAGATTATCTATTTTTGTGCCCCTTCCGATAACCGTTTTATCAAACCTTGCCCGGTCAATAGTAACATTAGAGCCTATCTCTACATCGTCTTCAATAACCACTGTCCCTATCTGCGGCACGCGATGATGGGTGCCGTCTACGGTCACAAAACCAAAACCGTCTGAACCCACTACGCTACCGCTATGTATTACCACCCGGTTGCCAATAGTTATACGTTCGCGGATAGAGGCATTAGGATAAATCACGGTATTATTTCCTATCTTGGTATCATAACCCACGTAACAGCCGCTATAGATTATGCTTTTCTCTCCTATGGAAACATTATCACCTATGAATGCATAAGCGCCGATGGCCACGCCATTTCCCAAAGACACCTTCTCGCCTAACACTGCAGTGGGGTGTATTCCTTGAGGATGCCTGCTCTCAGTAGGATTAACCAGAGACACTATCTTCACAAATGCCAAGGAGGGATTCTCTGTGCGGATGATGGGTTTGGGCGCGGTTTTTATCTCCTGCGGAGTAACAATTGCTGAGGCGCGTGTCTTTTCTATAAAAGGAAAATATTTGGGATTAGCCACAAAGGTAATGTCGCCTTCAACCGCCTCTTTTATCCCTGAGACGCCCCTAATAACAACCTGATCATCTCCTACTACCTGGCCGTTGATGAGTTCGGCTATTTCTCTTAAGGTCTTCTGCATCTCTATATTTATTCCTTATATGACTTATTCAAAATCTTAATAACCTCACCTGAAATATCCATCTTTTTTGCCTGATAGACTAATACGCGGTCATTGAATACCAGGGTGTAACCTTCTTTTTCTGCATATTGCTTCACCGCCTCTTCAATATCCTTTAATAATTCCTTCATCTTTTCATCTTGTTCTTTGCGCAGGTCAGTCTGTACCTGCCGGTCAAAATCCTGCAATTCCTTAATCTTCGTTTCTAGTTCGGGTTTTTTTTCTTCTTTTTGTTTATCCTGCAATAAATTCATCTTGTCTTGAAACTGTTTGACCTCATTTACCTTTTTATCCCTCTGTGTACTATAGGTGCCTTCTTTACTGGCTAAAGCTTTGTCATAGTCTTTTGTCTTGGTGTATTCATTAAAAATTCGGCTTAAATCTACAAATGCTAATTTCTCAGCCGCCAGGCTTAAGCTTGCCAACATACTGAAAACAAAAACTATTACTCCCAAACTTATAACTGCTTTCCTCATTTAACCCCTTCCTTTCTTTGGACTAGATTAGAACCCGTGCCTGATGCTAAAATGGAATTTACCGCTGCCTCTTTCGTCCTCTCCGGGTTCCTTATTTAAAGGTATGCCGTAATCAAGCATCACCGGGCCGATAGGCGACTTAATCCTTACGCCCAGGCCAACCCCTGATTTTAAACCGCCTGAACCAAAATCATCTAATTGAGGCCAGGCATTTCCTATATCGTAGAAGGCAGCCACTTTAATAAAATTTAATAAAGGATAAGTATATTCTGCATTGCCAATTAACATGGATTCTCCTCCCAGCGGGTCTTCGGACACAGCATCTATAGGGCCTATCTTTCTTTCGTCATAACCCCTTACCGTGTAAGCGCCCCCCACAAAGAACCTCTCGTATATGGGTATACTGTCAGAATCACCATAGGCATCCGCAAGCCCTATGCGGGCTCTTAATTCCAGGTTAGAGCCTCTCAACATAGGAAAATAATGCGAAGCCCGGCCAAAAAACTTTAAGAAATCTTTATCTCCTGTCAATGGCCCGCCTGCGCATTCTAAAGAGCCGCTGAATATATCGCCTTTAGAGGGGTCGAATATATTATCGCGGCTGTCATAGGTAACGCCCAACTCCATACTGCTGATGTTGTTCTTGCCATATTCATTCTTTAATGCAGACGTGGCATCCTCTGTTATATTTGTAATCTCTATGCTATCGTAACGATAGATTAAATTCCCGCGTAAATATTCGGATAATTCTTTACCCAGCCGCAAATCTCCTCCGGTTATCTCCTCGTCGTAACCATAACCTATATCCGATTCTCTTTTATGTTCTCGCTTATAGGCATCAAAGCCAAAGGATACAGGATAATCAAAAACCCAAGGTTCAGTAAAGCTCAAATCAAAACCCTGGCCCAGAGTCCCCATTGACGCCCGCAACTTCAATTCCTGGCCATCCCCGGTAAAATATGGAAAATTCTTCCAGTCAAAATTCTTCTGCTCAATCTCCACAAATCCCACAAATTCATCTACGCTTGAGTAACCGCCGCCAAAGCTAAAAGCTCCAGTCTTGGCCTCTTTTACATCTACAACCAAATCTTTTCTATCCGGTGTTTCTGTATCTTCAGTATCATAACTTATCTCCTGGAAGTACCCTAAGTTTTGCAGCCTCTCTTTGCTACGCCTTAGTTTTTCACCGTCAAATCTCTCCCCGGGCTTTATCCTTAACTCCCTGCGTATGACTACATCTTTGGTCTTTACGTTACCCCTGATCTTAATCTTATCTACATAGGCAATTTTATTCTCTATTATTTTATAGACGATATCGATACGGCCGGTATAAGGATTTAAGGAAATAGCTTCCTGTATCTGGACAAATATATAGCCCCGGTCAAAATATAGGCCCTGCATATTGACGATATCCCTCTTTAACGCCTCCTGGCTGAAGACCCGGCCGGGAATACACTCTTTTAATTGTCTCAGGATGGTATCTCTGGTAATATCTTTATTCCCCTGTATCGTTACATTACCGACCAGATACTTCTTACCTTCCTGGACCTTGATAGTGATATATAAAAGTTGTTTCTGGCCATAACTTTTTATTTCGTAATCAACTCCAACATCCGCAAAGCCCTCCCTATGATAGAAAGACTCCAAACGCTGGATATCCTCTTTTAATACTTCTTCCTTTAAAATGCCGGCATTAAAAGTCCAGGCCCTTTTTGTTTTCATTAATCTTAATATGCGCCTGTCAGGGTAATGCATATTACCTTCTACATAAATGTTCTTAATCCTTATCCTCCTGCCTTCTATAATCTTAAAGCGTATCCCTGCCTTATCATTCTCTTTGTCAATGTCTACCTGGTATTCTATCTTAGCCCCGCTATAACCTATCTTTTCATATAATTTTTTAAGGGTCTTGACATCTTCGGCTAAATTAGGATAATCCAAATATTGCGTCTCTTTTGATTTCAGGGACTCTTTAAGTTTGTCTTCTTTGATAGTCAGGCGCCTGATCCCGGAAAAAGTAATCTTATCAATTATGGGCCGTTCTACGACTGTAATAATTATCTTTAGGCCTCTTTTGTAGTCTTGGGTATCAATCTTGATATCGCTAAAGAACCCTAAAAGATAAAGCCGCCTTAAATCGTCGCTGACGATATTCTCCTGGTACAGGCTGCCTACCCTAATCTTCATCTTAGATATAACGGTGTTGCTGCTTATATGTTTATTGCCTTTTACTTCTATAGCAGTAACTAACTTAGAGGCAACTCCTTGTTCCAGCTCAGATACAAAATCTCCTGTTTCTTGGCCAGGCGCATCCTGTTGCTGGGTAGGCTGGCCTTCCTGAGATTGACCCTGTACAATAACAGGCGATTTAGTGGCTAATAATAAAAAAAGTAACCCGCATATAAAAATTTTTCTTTTCATTTTTTTAATAATAATTTAGCGCTATTCTATGCGTACCAGGTTTTCAAACCGGGTATATTCTTTAATAAAGGCTAACCTCATTGAGCCTACAGGGCCATTGCGCTGCTTGGCGATAATAACCTCTGCCGTGCCCTGGTTCTGGGGCGTAGGATTATAATATTCTTCCCTTAATATCAGGGTAACCACGTCGGCATCCTGCTCTATTGCTCCGGATTCGCGTAGATCAGAAAGTTGCGGCCGATGATCAACGCGCGCTTCTACTGCCCGGGATAATTGACTTATCGCCACTACCGGTATACTCAATTCTCGCGCCAGCGCCTTTAAGGCGCGCGAGATCTCAGAAATCTCCTGTTGTCTGTTCTCTGTCCTGCCGGTTGTGCGCATCAACTGTAAGTAATCTAAAATAACCAATCGTATATCGTGGTGCATCTTTAGCCGGCGCGCCTTTGCCCGCAGTTCCATTAGTGAAATCGCCGGAGTGTCATCTACAAATATAGGCGCCTCGGAGAGTTTGCCCGCGGCAGCAGTAAGGCGAGGCCAATCCGAAGCCGCAAGATACCCTGTCCTTACTTTATGCGCATCAACCCGGGCGTGGGCGCAAAGCATCCTCTGCACTAATTGCTCTTTGGACATCTCCACGCTAAAAATCGCCACGGGAATTTTCTCTACTACAGCTGCGTGTTCTGCAATACATAAGGCAAAGGCGCTTTTGCCCATAGAAGGCCTTCCGGCAATAACGATTAAATCTGCAATCTGAAGCCCGGAAGTTTTATTATCAAAATCTATGAACCCCGTGGGTATGCCGGTGACGTGCGCCTTGTTCTGATAAAGCCTGTCTATTGTCTCAATACTATCTTTTATGATTTCCTTCAGGTGTATATAACTACTCTGCGGCCTTATATCGCTTACTTCAAATATTAACTTCTCCGCGTTATCTACTACCTCGCCAATATTTCCGTCACTTTCATAACACAGAGAAACAATCTTAGTAGCGTTATTTATAAGTATCCTTAAAACACTTTTTTCTTTTACAATATTAACGTAGTGGCTTATATTAGCGGCAGTGGGAACATAATTTACTAAGGCAGTCAAGAAAGTGACTCCCCCTATCCCTTCAAGCACTCCCTTTCTTTTTAATTCATCGGCCAGAGTAATAAGGTCAACTGCCTTGTTAGCGCTATAAAGATCTGAGATAGCTGTAAAGACCTTCCTGTGGTTATCTTTGTAAAAGAAATCTGCATTTAAGGACTCTACGGCTATGGAGATGGCTGTTTCATCCATGAGCATGGAACCTAATACCGCCATCTCAGCTTCAACATTCTGAGGGGGAATCTTCTCTAAAATGATATCTGTCATTTACCCTCGTTTATTTTTTGACGACCCAGACCTTTAGCTGCGCAGAAACCTCTGGGTGTAATTTTATAGACACCTCGTATATGCCTAAGGACTTTATATTCTCATTCAAAATAATAACATTTTTATCGATATCAAAACTTTCTTCTTTTAAGGCAGCTGATATGTCTTGTGCTGTTATGCTTCCATACAATTTATCTTCTTGGTCTTCGTGGGTTAAAACCGGCAGGGTTAAAGATAAATTTTCTAATCTCTCTTTAAGTTTTTCGGCATCTCTCTTAGATTTCTCTAATTGTAAAGTTTTTCTTTGTTTTTCCTGTTCTAACTTTTTGAGGTTTGCGGATGTCAGAGGGACAGCCAAGCCATTGGGTATAAGAAAATTACGGGCAAAACCATCTTTTACCTTTACGATGACACCTACCTTGCCTAATCTATCTATATCTTGATTTAATATAACTTCCATTTTAAATGAGCAGACAATTTACGGAGTGAAACGACGTAAATTGTAGCTCCCTTAATATCAGATTTCACGGCGTCTGCGAATTTAATCCGCCTTCGGCGGATAAGTTCGGACATATAACTTATGTCGCTCTCCGAGCTCCATAAGTTATGTCCTCACTTATATAGCGCGGGCGTAAGGTATAAGCGAAAGAAAGCGGGCGCGTTTAATCGCCTCCATCAGCCCTCTCTGATGTTTAGTGCAATTACCTGAAATACGCCTGGAGAGGATCTTTCCTCTTTCTCTGACAAACCCTTCCATTATTTTTATATCTTTATAATCTATGGTTTTAACTTTATTTACACAGAAGCGGCAAAATTTTTTCCTTGTAGATAAAAATGCGTTTCGTTTCTTCTTAACGGGTATCTTTCTCTTAACTCTCATTGTATTGCGCCCTCGCTTTCTTCTAACCAGGATGTCTCTGTAGATGGTTCTTTTGAGGCTTCCTGGGACGGGGAATCCGCAAATGACGGCTCTGCTTTTTTAGGCGCCGCCCCTAGAAACTGAACGCGCTCTACCCTTACCTCAATCACATTGCGTTTTTGCCCGGAATTATCCTCCCAGGAGCGCGACTGCAGCCTGCCTTCTATAAATACCGGGCTTCCTTTATGCAAATATTGATTGCAGGTTTCTGCCTGTTTATCCCAGACTACCCCGGTAACAAAACAGGTATCTTCTTTTAATTCCTGGGTTCTACTATCCTTGAACCTTCTGTTTACCGCAAGCCTGAGATTAACTACCGCGGTACCCTGCGGTGTATAGCGCAATTCCGGGTCCTTGGTCAGATTACCGATGAGTAATACCTTATTGAAATTAGCCATTTTTCTCCCTCCGCTCGAAAAAGTCTTAAACTCCTAAACTGTATACCTATAAACTCTAAACTATTTATCTTGTCTTGTAATCAGGACTCTTAATATATTCTCATTAAGTTCATATAGGCGCTTTAGCTCTGATATCAGTGCGGGGTCGGTGAGGCTAAAATTCACAAGATAATATACCCCCTCTTGACATTTTTTTATGCTAAAGTATAACTTTTTTTTCTCTGACCAGATTCCTGCCTGCGATACGTTACCTTTATTTTTAACTATGACATCGCTGATCTGATCAAATAAACCCTTCTTTTCTTCCGGCGACAACTCCGGCTTAATAATAAACATTGCCTCGTATTTTCTCATTTTTATCTATCCCGTCGGTTAAAACTGTTCATACTTTCGGTTATCCCTTCCCTCGCCCACATCTTACAACAACTCCCCGCCTTTTCTAATATTTCCGGTATCCGGGCTTTCTCTTTCTTATGAAAAGGCAATAATACATATTTAGTTGGCTCCATATTTTTTCTGGGCCTGCCTATGCCGATACGCAGCCGAGAAAAATTTTGACTTCCCGCAGAATCGATTATGGATTTTAGGCCGCGGTGCCCGCCTGATGAACCGCAAGCCTTCAATTTAAGCCTGCCGAATTCTAAATCTAAATCATCACAGACAACAAGCAGGTCTTCTGGATCTCTTTTATATTTGGCTAACAGCGCGCTTACGGCAATACCCGATAGGTTCATAAAGGTCAGGGGCATTGCCAGGACGACATTTTGGCCTTTAATCTTTATTTTAGCGCTTAATGCCAAAACCCCGCTTTCTTTTTTTAAAAAAACTCTACAAGTTTTGGCAAGGGCTTTTATTACCACAAAACCAATATTATGCCGGTGATCTTGATAAATCTTACCCGGGTTGCCCAAGCCTATGATTAATTTCATCCTTTGATTTTACTAAGGAGCTAAACTACTTTTCTTCTTTATCCTTGCCTTTATCTTTACCCTTATCCTTGCCTTTTTCTTTGCCTTTTTCTTCTTCTTTCTCTTCGCCCTCTTCAGCTGGTACTTCTTTCTTTTCTTTAATTACCTCTGGCTCCTGTCCTGCTTCACCTTCCATAGATGCTTCTACTGCTTCCTCTTTCATCGGTGCCGCCACGGACAAGACAATTGCCTCAGGGTCATTTAAAACTTTGATATTCGCAGCAACTACGATATCTTTTATATGTATGTCATCGCCAATCTTTAATTGACTGACATCTACTTCAATCTCTTTAGGGATATCAGCAGGCAAACACTCTACCTCTATCTCCCAGAGTATATGCTCTAAAGATCCTCCTTCCTGTTTTATTCCTATGGGCTCTCCTTTTGCTGCTACAGGTACATTTACCTTAACCGTTTTCAGCAAAGATATTTCGTTAAAATCTACGTGTATGATATCACCCTTGACTGGATCATATTGGACTTCCTTGATCAGGCAAGGGTATACCTTGTCCTTCTTATCGCTCTTTAGGGCCTTGGATACAATCTTTAGGTTGATTACTATATTTTCTATACGATGCTGGTGTATCAATCTCAATAATTGCCCTTGCGCTATCTTTATGGTCTGGGTCTTTTTCCCCTGCGAGTAAAATACGCTGGGGATAAATCCTTGTTTCCTGAGATTATTAGCCTGACTTTTACCTAATTCGTCTCTTTGTTCTACTTCTAAAAATATCTTTTCCATCTACCCTCGCTTAATCGAACAGAGAACTGACCGATTCCTCGTTATAGATTCTTTTTATCGCCTCACCCAGAAGCTCAGCCACGCTTATCACTTTAAGGCGCAGATGTTTTTTATGGTTACTCAAAGGGATGCTGTCTGTAATTAACAATTCTTCTAAATCTTCGCATTTATCTATAAGTCCTATGGCCTCCCCGGATAAAACCCCGTGCGTAATCGCTGCCCGGATACTCTTAGCCCCGGCTTTCTTGAGGGTCTGAACCGCTTCTATTAAAGAACCGCCCGTGGCAATTAAATCATCAACCACAATCACATTCTTACCCTCTACTTCGCCTAAGATATGCATTACCTCTGCTTTTTCTGGTGAAATACGCCTCTTATCCAGGATTGCCAGGGTTGCAGAAAGCCTTTTAGCATAGGCCCTGGCCATTTTTATGCCGCCCACATCCGGTGAAATCACAACCAGGTCTTTTAGGTTTAGTTTTAAGAAATAATCTATCAAGACTCCCACCGCAAAAAGATGATCCAGGGGTATATCAAAGAAGCCTTGAATTTGGCCGGCATGTAAATCCATAGTCAGAATTCTATTTGCCCCGGCAGTGGTCAAAAGGTTAGCCACTAATTTCGCAGTAATGGGCACACGGGGCTGGTCTTTTCTATCCTGCCTGGCATAGCCAAAATAGGGAATCACTGCGGTAATCCGGTAAGCAGAAGCCCTCTTTAAGGCGTCAATCATAATTAAAAGCTCCATCAGATTATCATTGACTAAAGGACACGTAGGTTGAATGACAAATACATCCTTACCCCGTACATTCTCATTAATCTTGACGCGTATCTCTCCTTCGCTAAACCTTCCTACGAATATATCTGAGAGTTTTACCTTAAGGTATTTACAGATATCCTTGGCTAATTCAGGATGCGCATTACCGCTAAACACCGCTATTTTATCCATCTCTACCTCTTATCCTTTAGGTTTCTATTAACAATGTTTTGGTTATCGTTTTCGCTCAGATATGGGCTTTGCCGGTACACCTACCACTACACTGCGCGCAGGTACATTTTTATGTCTAACTACCACCGAACCTGCGCCTGTTTGTGCCGCTTTGCCAATTTTAACCGGCGCCACCAATATGGTATCCGAACCAATAAATGCCTTATCTCCTATCACGGTGACGTTCTTTTTCTTGCCGTCAAAATTTGCGGTAACGGTCCCTGCGCCTATATTGACCTGGCGGCCAATGCGGCTGTCACCCAGATAGCCAAAATGTTTTATCATTGTCTTTGCAGAGACTCTTGAGCGCACAATCTCAAGAAAATTGCCTGCTGTTACATTGTCTTTCAGGCGCGTACCTGCTCTTAAATGAACGAATGGGCCAAGCACACAATGTCTTCCAATTTTAACATCTCTTTCAATCACTGTAAAGGGATAAATCGTAGTATCACGGCCGATCCTTACGCCATAACCGATAAAAGTAGTCTGGGGGTCGATAATAGTAATGCCTCGTTCCATTAAGCCTTCATTAATCCTCTGCTGCATAATCCTGGAGGCAGAAGCTAAATCCACACGCGAATTTATACCCAAAACCTCACGGGTATCAGAAACCTTGATACCATCTATCAGGCCGCCATTTTTATAAATGATACCTATGGCATCAGTAAGATAATATTCCTTTTTACGGTTATCGGCTTTTACATATCTTAAGGCGTCAAATAACCTGTCTTTATGAAAACAGATGATGCCGGTATTAATCTCTTTAATCTCTTTTTGAAAATCGTTGGCATCTTTCTCTTCAATAATTCCGCAGATACCGGCGTATTTATCCCTTAAGATGCGGCCATAGCCAGAGGCCTTATCCACCTGAGCAGTCAATAGCGTAGCATCTAAATTGTTTTCTATATGATATCCTAATAGTTTCTTTATGGTATCTTTCTTTAAGAGAGGATTATCCGCATAAAGCACTAAAACCGTACCTCTAAAGTTTCTCAATAAGGGGAGTGTTTCTTTTAGGGCATCAGCCGTACCGCGCAGTCTCTTCTGGATAACTACTCTTACGCCGGGTTCAAGTAATTTCTTAACCTCTTTATGTTTATGCCCAAGTACGACAATGACTCTATTAATCTTTAAATCTTTAACTAAATCCAAAACATAACTTAACATCGGCCTTCCGCAGATAGGATATAAGACCTTAGGGATTGCCGACTTCATCCTCCTGCTGCGACCTGCAGCTAAAATTATACAAGTGACATTCTTCATTTTAGTTTTAACTGGGACGTCTGGACTCGAACCAGAATAGCGAGACCCAAATTCTCGTGTCCTACCATTGGACGACATCCCAAGATTTAATTTTCTTATTAAGACTAAATACCAGGGCTCACCTGGACTTTGGCTTTCTCTTGTTGATACGCCTCTAAGACTCTTTTCTGTAAATATTCCCTGAAAGACTGAGTTATAGGATGGGCAATATCCTTATGTTCTAATTGGGCATTGGTATTGCCTTCCGGTACTCTGACTGCGGAGACAAAAGGCAGCTGTCCTCCGCATTGGCTGCAATATTTGCTGCGCGTTTCATTCTTAAAATTACACTTAGAGCAGGTTTGCTTTTTTATCCTCCTGGAAGGCATAGCAATGAATAAACCACTTGCGCCTTCTATTACTTTTATGTTTCTTACCACAAAGGCATTATCAAAAGTTACCGTTGCATATGCCTTTAATTTTTTATCTGGTGAATCCTTCAAGAACACCCTAACCTCGGTTATCTCCATGAAGTTACCTCCTTATTAGCTAACCCTTAAGAAGTTTGTGTTACAAAGACCTGCGCTGATGTATCTTGCTTTTTAAGTTCTTCTTTAAGCTGCCTATATAAATATAGCGCCTCCTTTCTTGAAGGGACAATTCCAAAAACTGCCGGGCCACTTCCGGACATCAAGATTGATTTCAGGCCTAGATGGAGAAACTTTTCTTTGATCCGACCAACCTCAGGATATAACTTACTGGTAACCTGCTCTAAACTATTAAAGAGAACCTTCCCTATCAAGGTAAAGTCTCCCTTTCTCAATGCTAAATTTAGTATTTTAACACCATATTTTGTTCTTGTCAACCCCGTTAGATGGCCACTTTTTAGCGTACCACGACGCCTATCTAACGGGGTCAACTTTGGCTTAAGGCTGTCCCATACTTTATAAATCCGCTCAGTGGCAACTTTCTTTTTAGGTATAACTAAGATATGCCAAAACTTCAGGTGATTAAGGAGTCTTAATGGCCTTATCTTATCGCCGCGGCCCCTACCCTCTGCAAATGGGATATTATAGATAAAAAAAGGCACGTCGCTTCCTATCTTTCTGGCAAAGGCCACCAATTTATCCTGAGTAAGATTCAATCTCCAAAGTTTATTCAAACCCCTAAGTACAGCTGCGGCATTGCTTGAGCCGCCGCCTAAACCCGCGGCCACAGGGATACGTTTTATTATCCTAATATCCACGCCTCTATTAATCTTAGAACTGCTCTGTAATAATTTAGCAGCTCGGCAAGCAAGGTTTTTTGAACTATCCTTGGGGATACCGGGTGAGCTGCAAATGACATTTATCTTTTTATCTTGGCGGGCTCTTAGGGTTATCTTATCGCGGAGGTTAATTCTTTCAAAAATAGTCTTTATACTGTGGTATCTATCCTTGCGTTTGCTGAGGACTTCTAGATACAGGTTTAATTTTGCGTAAGAATTAATGACCAATTTATTTCTATCTTCGCACGATAATCGTCAAGGCTGCCTTTTCTATATCTGCGCTGGTGAGGTTATATTCTTTTAAAAGCTCAGCCGATTCTCCTGACTGCCCAAACCTATTTCTTATGCCTATGCGCAGGACTTTGGTGGGATAATTCTCTGCTACTATCTCATCAATACTTGATGCCAGGCCGCCTATGACTGTATGCTCCTCGCAAACGATGAGGCCGCCGGTAGAACGTGCCTGTCTTAAAACCATATCCCTGTCTAAGGGGTTAATGGTATGCAGATTAACCACGCCTGCCTTGATACCTTTTTTAAGAAGATTTCCTGCCGCCTCTAACGCTGCATCTACCATAATCCCACAGGCAATAATAGCAAGGTCCTTACCCTCCCTTAAAACCTGTGCCTTGCCTAATTCGAATTTACCTTTATTTTCTATATTGGGCACTTTCGATCTTCCCAGGCGTATATAAAACGGGCCGTCAGTATTTGCTGCGGCTATTACCGCTTCCCCTGTCTGGCCAGCGTCGCAAGGAACGATTATCTTCATATTCGGAATTACCCGCATCAGCGCGATATCTTCCAGGGCCTGATGACTGGCGCCATCCGGGCCTACGGTGACACCGGCATGGGTGGCAACTATCTTAACATTAAAATTATTGTAGGCAACGCTGTTTCTTATCTGGTCCCACGTCCTGCCAGTAGCAAACATGGCAAAGGTAGAAACAAATACAATCTTACCGCAGCTGGCAAGCCCTGAGGCAGTGGCCAGCATATTCTGTTCAGCCACGCCAAAATTAAAAAATCTTTCTGGGAACTCCTTGGCAAACAGGGCTGTACGTGTAGAATTAGACAAATCTGCATCCAATGCCACTATATCTTTATTTTGTCTGCCTAATTCTACCAGCGTCTTACCGTATATGTCACGTTGATATAGCATCTCAACCATATTCGTTATTCTAACTCCTTTAATGCTCTCTCCGCCTCTTCTTTGGTCGGTGCCCGTCCATGAAAATCCACAACATTCTCCATAAAAGAAACGCCCTTACCTTTTATAGTGTGGGCAATAATTATACAGGGTTTGGCCTTTATTGTCCTGGCCTCCTGATAAGCAGACAGGATTTCCTTTATATTGTGTCCGTCTATCTCTATAGCATGCCAACCAAATGCCTGCCACTTAGCCAATAAGGGCTCTAAATTCATAATATCCTTAGTGGTGCCGTCGATCTGAAAACCATTATAATCTAATATGGCGCACAGATTATCACATTTATAATGGCTGGCTGCCATAGCTGCCTCCCAGATATTGCCTTCCTGGATTTCGCCGTCACCTAAGAGCACATATACGCGGTAATCTTTTTTGTCAATTTTGGCTGCCAGGCCCATCCCTAAGGCCACAGATAAACCTTGTCCTAATGAACCGCTGGCTACATCTACACCCGGCGTACGCCTATCAGGATGACCCTGGAGAAGCGAACCTAATCTTCTTAATGACCACAGGTGTTCTACAGGAAAATATCCGCTTTCTGCCAATACCGCATACCACAAAGGGCAACAATGGCCCTTGGACATATGGAATCTATCTCTATCCGGCCAGAGGGGATCGCCAGGATTATATCTCAATAACGCTTCTGCCGTCGCTAAATTGCCAAAATAAAGGCAGGTAATTAAATCCGCGGCAGAAAGACTTCCTCCCGGGTGGCCTGAGCCTGCCTGAGCAAGCATCTGGATGATAAGCCGCCTGATTTGTTTTGCCTTCTCTTCTAATTTCTTAATCTGGACTTCAATCATTGCAATTTATTTAATTTTTCCTTAACGCCGTCTTGCCCAGAATCTAATTCC
Source organism: Candidatus Omnitrophota bacterium (assembly GCA_018895075.1). Classification (GTDB taxonomy): domain Bacteria; phylum Omnitrophota; class Gorgyraeia; order Gygaellales; family Profunditerraquicolaceae; genus JAHIOW01. The sequence goes on from JAHIOW010000042.1 coordinate 18,423, forward strand.
AGGGAACTCTGCCAACTTGCCTTTGCCTTCGTAAAATCTCCTACCTTAAAATAAACATCGCCTAAATGATCCTGGATAACCGGATCTTGTAATAGCGCATTTGCTCTCTCTAACTGTTCTATGGCTTCATTAAATTTACCCTGCTTAAAATAGAGCCAACCCAGGCTATCCACATAAGCGCCATTATCAGGTTCTATCTGGAGGGCTTTTTTGATCATAATCTCTGCCTGCTCTAAATTTTTATTTTCTTGCGCATAGAGGTATCCTAAATAATTTAGAGCCTGGTGATAATCAGGTTGTAACTCCAGGACCATCTTTAACTCTTCTTCTGCCTTCTGTTTATTTTTTAATTCATCGTAGATATTGCCTAAATAAAAATGCGCCTCCACATCAAGGGGGGACAGTTCCAGTATTAACCGGTATATATTCTCTGCGGATTCTAACTTTTTCTGCTGCAGATAAATCATACCTAAACTTTTATAAATGTCTGTGTTTTCAGGCTGGGCCTTGGAGGCGTTCATAAGCGCGGCTTCATATTCACGGTTTGCCTCTTCGACTTTGTTTTGTGAAGAATAAAGGAGTGCTAATATTGCATGCGGCTCTACTGCTTCCGGGTCAAATTTTATGGCAAGATTTAATTCTTCAATTGCCTTTACAAGCTGGTTAATCTTTATAAAACTAGAAGCTAAGTTTAAATGAATAACTGAATTTTTATAATCTGCTTTTAAGGCCTGTTGATATTCCCCGATAGCCTTATCTATGTCGCCGAGCTCATCGTACATCTCTGCCATGATATAATGGCTTAAGGCGACTGATGATCTCTTATCGAAAGTAAGGGCTTCTGTATTTATTAACAGGCATAGCGCCAGACAAAAAAATAGCCATCCCCCTGCTCTTTTAAAATTATAAAACATTATAGGTTAAACTGCGATTGGTAGGTTTTAACCCCAATCCCTCTTCTTCAGATGGCGGAAACGACGGCGCATCTTCTTTCTCTTGTGGGTCTTTATCTTCCTTTTTTTTCTCTTTCTGCCGCAAGGCATATCCTTCGCTCCTTTTAATATATTACCTTATTCAACGGGTATTCGATAATCCCTTCCGCGCCTGCTTTTTTTAATTCCGGAATTAATATACGTACGACCTTTTCATCAATTATTGTCTCAATGGCAAACCAGCCTTCTTGCGAGAGGCCGGAGATAGTAGGATTTTTTAACGCCGGCAGGAGAGCGATTACCTTTTTAAGGTCTGTCTTTCTAGCGTTCATTTTTAGGCCTACCTTTTCTTCTGCAGCTATGGCGCCTTTCAATAAAACTACTATTTGCTCCATCTTGCTTTTCTTCCAGCTATCTTTATAGGCGCCTTTATTGGCGATAAACTGGGTGGTGGATTCAAGAATAGTGGCGATCTCCTGTAATTTATTTTCCCTCAGGCTGCTTCCGGTCTCGGTTAATTCTACAATAGCATCCACCAACCCGGACCTTACTTTCACTTCGGTAGCCCCCCAGCTGAATTCTATCTCTGCCTTTACCTTATTTTTATTAAAGTATTCCTTGGTTACATTTACTAACTCCGTAGCCACACGCCTGCCTTCCAGGTCTTTAATTGACCTAAGGCCAGAGCCTTCAGGCACTGCCAAGACCCATCTTACCTTATTTAAACTTTGCTTGGAATAAACTAAATCCGTAATCTTTACCACATCAGATTTATTTTCCAGTATCCAGTCATTGCCGGTAATGCCGCAATCTAAAGCGCCATCCTGGACATACCTGGACATCTCCTGGGAACGCAATAGTACCGGTTGTATCTGGGGATCATCAATTGCCGGGAAATATGAACGCTGGGAAGGCAGGGAAAGATTAAAACCTGCCTTCTTAAACATCTTAAAGGTCGCCTCTTGAAGGCTCCCTTTAGGTAGACCTAATTTTAAAATTTGATTTTTCATTTTTAATATCCTTTAATTGGCCTTTCGCCACAATCTGTTTATTATACAAATTTAATCATGCTTTGTAAAGAAAAAATTTGCCATATTTATATTTTCCTATATAATATTGGGGACGCTCCCTTTGGTGCCACCCTTGGCAATTAGAACCTATTTTATTGCTAAGAGTTACAATGCAACTTATCACTTTAGTTATATGCTGAGGCAATTACGCGATAAAAAAACTGCAAAAAGGATATGGATTTTCCTGGCTATCGTGATTGTACCTGCCTTTGTCCTCTGGGGTTCAGGCAGCCTTATCCGTGGCAGAGAAAAAACAAACCTCGCCGGTAAAATCTTCGGTAAGAAGGTGTCGTCTTTAGACTATCAGGATGCCCTTATCGCTGTAAAAAATCAAGCCGTTATTCAATTCGGAGATAATTTTTCAGAGGTCCAGAAATATCTAAACTTAGAAAACAAGGCCTGGGAAAGACTGGTCTTGCTGAGCGAGGCAAAAAGACGCAGGATAAAAATAGATAACCGGGAGGTTGTTTCATTAATCCAGAGTTATCCCTTTTTCCAGAAAGATGGCTACTTCAACCAGCAGATATATTCATCAATGCTTGAATATGTCTTCCGCACGCCCGCGCGTGTATTTGAAGAGCAGGCCCGCCAAAATATAATACTGGCCAGGCTCTACAAAGTACTTACGGATAGCGTAAGCATAAACGAGGAAGAAGTTAAAGAGGCATACCGCAAGAATAACGAAGAGATAAGCATCTCTTATATACTCAGCCTATATTCTGATTTTACCAAAGACCTAACCCCTTCCCAGGAAGAGATTAAAGGTTATTTCGCCAGTAACTCATTTAAATTTAAAAAGCCCCTTTCTTTTAATATGGATTACGCATCTCTGGTCTTGGGAGATAATGAAGACCAGGAAGCGATGAAAGATAAAATAACAAAAATCTTATTACGTTTAAATAAAAAAGAGGAGTTTGCCGAAGTCGCCAAGGATTTTAACCTCAGCGTAAAAGAAACAGGGCTATTTACCCAAACTGATCCTATCCCCGGTATTGGTTGGTCGCCAAAAATCTTGAGTTTCATCTCCCAAGTCAAGCCGGGCGAGTTCCTGCCGCCTATATATGTGGATAAAAATTATTATATCGCCAGGCTCAAAGAAAGAAAGCCGCCCTACATACCTGATTTTGAAACTATAGAGGATAAAGTAAGAGAAGCTTTTATAAAAGAAGAGGCCCAAAAATTATCTAAGTTAAAAATAGAAGCTTGCCTTCAAAAATTACAAGAGATATACCAGATAAATCCTAACTCCATAAATTTTGACAAGATAGCCAAGGAATATGGCCTGCGCTCAGGCTCTACCGATCTATTTAAATACGGCAGCTATATAGAGGGGATTGGCGCTTCTGATAATTTCTGGTCTGTCGCCATTGGCTTAAAGCAAGATGAATTTAGCCCAGTTATTGATGTACCTTCCGGCCTTTATATTATTAAGTTACAATCAAAAGTACCCATAGATGAGAAAAAATTCGAAACAGAAAAGGATGGATTTGCTGAGGAGTTATTATCGCGGAAAAAAGAAGAATATTTTACTAAGTTTCTAGAGGAATTAAAAAGAAAGATTTTGACTTTCTGATATTAACTTACCTTAATAGAATTCACCGGGCATTGTTCAGCTACTTCTCCCAGATTATGCTCAGCACAGCTTCCTGATTTAACATGGGCAATACCATCGCCCTGAATCTCGAATACCTCAGGACATGCCTGTTCGCATAAACCGCAACCCACGCACGTAGAGGCATCTACGCTTACCTTAGGCATAACTTTCCCTCCTATCTTTCCAATAAATTTTCAAACATCTCTTCATGATTAACTTCTTCGGATAATATGTGCGTTATTAACTGATATGTGACGTGGTCTTTGCCCTGTGTCTTCTTGGCAATTTTATTATACACTTCAATCGCGCCTGCTTCAGATTCGCTGACTATACGGATTATCCTGTTTATATCTGCCATGTTTTTGGGAGGCATGATATAAGAGGCGTTGGCATTCTTTTCTAAATCCATAGGATTAGCAGAGGGCAAATCCCCTAATTTGATAATCAGGTCCGCTAATTCCTGCGCATGTTCTAACTCATCCTTGGCCAGTTTGTTCAATAACCCCTGGATATCCTCATAGGACTTACCGGAAACTGTCTGCGCCATATACCAATAAAGGTAAAATGCTAACCACTCATCCGCATAGGCCTTATTTAAATCTTTTACCAGGTCCTTTAAGCTTAAATCCACGATAGCCCTTGCCTGTTTTCCCATATCTTTCCACCTCCTTTTAACATTCAGTAGAGAGGTTTTTCTCGCTACTCGTTACTCTCAGATTGTATTTTTCTATGTTATGATTTGCTATCTCCTGAATCTTCTTAATCTCCTCGGGGTTGTTCAGTAAATGCTTGAATCTTCCTTGCAGTTTCAAATATTCCTCAACGGGTGAGGGTTTTATTTTACGCACCGCAATAAGTCTTGTATTTTCATATTCAACCAAAGGATAAAGCCCGGCCTCTACCGCTGTCTTTGCTACTTGCGCTGTCTGTACGGGTTCATGCCGCCAGCCCAAAGGACAGGGTACATGTATCTGTATATATTTGGGACCTTTGATGGAAACCGCCTTTTTGACTTTCCTTTGCAAATCCTGAGGAAAACCTACTGAAGCTGTAGCCACATAAGGTATCCCATGGGCATTGGCAATCTCAGGCATAGGTTTTTTGGGGCGGATATTCCCCGAGGATGCGCTACCTGCAGGGCTGGTGGTGGTATTGGCATCAAAAGGTGTAAGGCCACTGCGCTGAATTCCAGTATTCATATAAGCTTCGTTGTCGTAACAAACATAGAGTATATCCTGGCCTCTCTCAAACATGCCTGAGAGCGCCTGCAGTCCAATATCTGCTGTGCCACCATCGCCTCCCTGAGCAATGACATTAACGGTATCTTTCTTACCTAAATATATCAAAGCCGCCTCAATGCCTGAAGCCACGGCAGCAGCATTTTCAAAAAGCGAATGAATCCAGGGAACCCCCCAAGAAGACTCAGGATACTTTGTGGAAAAAACCTCCAGGCACCCTGTATTATTGGCTACAATGGTATTAGGGCCACTGGCCTCAATTACCAGGCGCGCTCCCAGTGACTGGCCGCATCCTACACAGGCAGTATGGCCTGGGGCAAAGAGCTGTCTATTCATAAGTCTCCTTTAAGAGTTCAGGTTTTAAATCAATAAACTCACAGGCCCTTTCTTTGGCAGTAAGCAGGCGAAATATCTCTTTTATAGAATCCTTGGTGATATCCCGGCCACCCAAACCAGCGACAAAACTACTGATAACCTGCGGTTGTTTCTTTTTACCGAAAAATGCCGCCTTGACCTCTACTGCCAATGGCGCGTAAGAACCCAGAGACAAGGCCTTATCCAATACCGCTACCCTGGGTATATTCTTTAATCTCTCGTAAATCTCCTGATGCGGAAAAGGCCGATAAGTGGTAATCTTCAGTAATCCTACTTTCTTACCCTTTGCCCGCAGCTCATCCACAACCTCTTTTATTGTGCCGCAGACCGACCCCATAGCCACAATAACCCGCTGGGCATCTTTGGTGCGATATTCCTCGATAAGTCCGTGGTATTGCCGGCCGAAAACTTTAAAGAATTGGGCGGTTATTTGAGGAATTAACTTAATGACCTCTTTGTGGGTCTCCTGAATCGCGAAACGCATCTCCATATAATATTCAGGGTCAACTAATGGGCCCATGGTAAGAGGTCTTTCCGGGTCAAGTTTATAAAGGGCTGAATATGGAGGCAGGAATTTATCTACCTCCTCCTGCTGGGGCATATCTATAGTTTCTATCCCATGGGTAAGGATAAAACCATCCATACAGACCATTACCGGCAGCATTACAGATTTGTCTTCTGCGACTCTATAACCTATTAAATGTAAGTCTACTACTTCTTGTATATCCTCTGCATAAAACTGAATGAAGCCGCAATCACGCATGGAAACAGAATCCTGCTGGTCATTCCAGATGTTGATGGGCGCCGAAATTGCCCTGTTGGCGCAGGTAAGCATTACCGGCAGGCGTAGTCCAGCGATATTAAAAAGTACTTCTCCCATATAGAACAACCCCTGCGAACTGGTAGCAGTATAGGCCCTGACGCCTGTGGCCACTGCGCCCAAGACCACTGATGCCGCAGAGTGCTCTGATTCTACATTCACAAACTGGGAATTCAATTGACCATCTGCCACCATCTGAGCCAATCCCTCTACAATATGCGTCTGGGGAGTTATAGGATAAGCAGAAATAACCCCTGGCTTGCATAATTTAACCACCCTTGTTACAGCTTGAGAACCTTCCAAAAACTCTCTCATCTTTTATTCCTTTAGTTCTTCCTCAATCATGGTGATATCGGCTTTAGGGCAAATAAAAGCGCAAAGCCCGCAACCTTTACAAAATTCATAATCACAGTAAAAGGTATTCTTTTGCGCTCCCTCAATACAGTCTTCAGGACAAGTCAGGGCGCACATCTTACAGGCAATACAATCCTTCTGTAAGAATTTTGGCCTTAGTTCAGTGCGCCAAGAGCCAGTTTTGTTATTTCTGCTTGTACCTGGTTTTACATTAAGCGGGCCAAACATACCTACCTCTTAATCTTATCTTTAATAAACTCGAATCCCTGTTTAACTGCCTGGAGATTTGCCTCCCGGGCCTTGCCGGAAAATCTTTTCTTTATTGCCTCCAGCAAGATATCCAGGTCAAATTCATTGGTGGCGCAGGCAAATGCGCCCAATAAGGCAGTATTACCTAAGGGCCGGCCTATGGTCTTTAATGCAATATCATTGGCAGGCACCAGGAAAACTTTTTGAGTTGCCTTGACCTTAGGTACCTCTATTCCTTGTTTCCCATTTACAATAGCAATTCCTGCTTCCGCCAGCCCTAAGAAACAATTAACCCCGCGCATCAGCGTAGGATCAACAACTACAACATAATCCGGCTTATAAATCTGGCTTCTTAACCGCACTGGCCTTGAATCTACGCGCACAAAGGCATTCATCGGCGCCCCCATCCTGGCTGCGCCAAAATGCGGGAAGGCATAAGGATACATCCCTTTTAAAAAGTAGGCGTATCCCAATAAAAATGCGGTAGTAATTGCTCCCTGGCCGGCACGGGCATGGATACGTATTTCCTTCATCGATTTAGCCCCTTTCAAAAAAACGCCTATCTATAATACGATTTTTAAGCGAATTTGTCAAACACTTTATTCTTAAGGGGTTTTTCCTCTTATGGAAAAGGATACTTCTGAAAGGAGTTTGAATATCTTATCTGATTTTTGGGTGTCAAGGCTGCCTAAACCACAACTAGGGCTCAGAAGCAGGCTATTTAGCAAGGGCTCTTTGTCTAACCCTTTCTTTACTAATACATTAATACCCTCATCCAGCCTTTCTCTCAGGGAATCCGGCGTCTCTTGGCCTGAAAATTCGCTTGTCGGCACTATCCCCCAGCAGATGATGCCGCCCCTTTTAATAAATTCCTTAAGATTATCTGCATAAAGTGTAAATTTATCTAAAAAGCCAAAGGCATCAAAATTAATTATATCTAAGGCCTTGATTTCAGTAAAGATAGACCAGTCAGTATTACCGCAACAGTGCACCCCTAACAGAACATCCGCTTTAGACTTTATACCCCCGGTAAGTTCGCTCAAGCCCTTTATCACATCCTCTCTGTTTATAGGGGTGTAAGCAGAGCCAAAAGCCCCCAGATATGGCTCATCTAAAAACATAATTATCTTTTTGGCAAACTTCTCCAAAAATCTTATCTGCCAAAGCGCTTTCATCTTCAGGCCCTCGATGATTGCCTGCATAAATACCGGCTCGTGTAAAAGCGCTTTGCCATTTTCATCCTTTATGCTTGCGGCAAAGGTAAAAGGCCCGGTAGTATGGCATTTGAGGGACTCTACATCTTTCAATAACTCTGGCTTATCTGATAATCTTTGAGCAAATGCATACAGGCCAGAGGCGTAATCTTGAGTTATTTTGAAATATTCTAGGTCTTGATTGATAACCTTCTCATAGAATTTCTCTAATTCTTTTACTTCTATACCGGCTAAACCCTGGCTGAATTGAGCCACCATACCCTCACGGGTATCCCTGTTGGGTAATTGCGGCCAAAAGGGAATCTGGGGTATATATTTAAAGATTAAATCTAAGGCCGCCTGGACATCCTTATGCGGCAGGCTCCCTATTCCTGTAGCCATCCCTCTCAATTTATGGGGACGCTCCTCAAGGTGCCACCCTTTAGTCATATAACCCTCGTATTTTCAATATGTTATAAATCCAACCCTGTAACTAAAACCCTAAATTTTCGCCCACTAAAATAACCTTCAATCTATCCAGTATAACCTCTGCCTCAATAATTAAAATCTGGCAACACATCCTCTTGTATTCAGGGGAAAAACATATCTCCTGGCGGCAGATACCATCTTTAAGGCAAGGCGTGTTCCAGTTGTTAAGCCGCTTACAGTTAAGTGGCGTGGCATATTCCCTGGCGCGTTTTATGGCCTCATCTAAATTTGTAGTAATCTTATTTATGCCGGCGGCTACAATTACATTTTTGGCATAAGAAATCCCGGCAATACGGTTACCGTATCCGCTGAAAAAAACCAGCTCTCCTTTTTCAGAGATAGCATTGGCAGAGGTCAAATAATAATCCGCTCCTGCGCCCTCTCTCCTTAGTCTTAAATTTTCATCTTGACTGATGCCGGCCTTATATTGATTGAAGACCTTATTGCCGCGAGACTCCAGCATTCTAACTATGCCTAATTGGTTTAATGTAACTGAGCCTGAGATACCTACGCTGGCAGATAACGGTATAATCTCTAAAGCCTTATCAGCTGCCTGTTCTTTATTATCACAGTACAACCCGCGAATATTTCTCTTCTGCCAATTTTTGATAAGATTATCGGCTCTCTTATCCATTTTATTGTCTTTTCCCTAATTGACGCGCTAAAGTGCGTCTTAATTTCCTAAGTTGCAGACTGACAACAACCGGATATTTATATCTGGAACAAACCTCTTCTAATCTATCAGGCATGCGCCTGAGATTCTCTGTTAATCTTCTCCTGATTTTATCAAGAGAAGGGAACTTATAGATTATTTTACCCTTTTCTACCACTTTTATCAACAAGGGTATAGCATTTATCTTCTCTTTCTCAAGGCCCAGAACGTCCTTTACGAACCTCCCCTTTTTATCTTTAATCCTAAATATCTGCTTTCTGCCCGGATAGGTAACTTTACCCTTGCTTAATTTCATCGTAGGCATAAATTTACCATCCTCATCCGTAACTTCGCTTATCTTATAAATAACATCTAAAGAAGGAGCATCAATACTTGTACCCATATTTGTTCCCACTCCAAAACTATCTACAGGCGCACCTGCCTGAAGCATCTGTCTTATCTTAAATTCATCCAGGTTCCCGCTGGCAAAGATACGCACAAATTTAAGGCCTGCCTTATCTAGCATTCTTCTGGCTAATTTAGATAAGGAAATAATGTTGCCGCTGTCTAATCTTATGCCCTGCAGGCAATGCCTTTTTGCCTTAAGATAGAGGCCGGTATCTATTGCATTCTCAATGCCTTTTCTGGTGTCATAGGTATCCACAAGCAAGATTGCATCCTCGGCAAAGGTATTGCTATAGGCCAAGAAACTATCCAGCTCATGCTTAAAAGACATCACAAAAGAATGCGCCATAGTCCCTACGACAGGTATCTTATATAATTTAGCTGCCAATACATTGGATGTGCCGCTAAATCCGGCGATATAAGAAGAGCGCGCTGCTTTTACCCCTGCGTCAGAACCATGCGTCCTTCTTAAAGAAAAATCATAAACTCTCTTCTCTTTGACGGCAGAGACTACGCGCGAGGCCTTGCTGGCAATCATAGTCTGTAAATTTATAGTGTTGAGCAGAAAACTTTCTATGATCTGGGCCTCGATAATTGATGCGGTAACGCGCACAACGGGTTCATCGGCAAAAAATATAGTGCCCTCTGGCAGGGCCCAGGTATCCCCTTTAAATTTAAATTTGCTTAAATATTTAAGAAAACCGTCAGAGAAAATTTTCTTGCTACGCAAATAATTTATATCTTCCTTACTGAATTCTAACCTCTTTATGTAATTTAAAATATCCTCTAAACCTGCGGCAACTAAATAAGAGCGATTTATGGGCAAGGCCCTGACAAACAAATCAAAGGTAGCCAGGGTATCCTTTTTGTAATGGAAGTAACACTCTGCCATAGTAAGCTCATATAAATCCACCAATAAAGAGAGATTATCCATATTACTCTGAAATTAAAGCCTGGTATTCATTTCGGGGAAAGGCATTCCCTTTAAAACGTATGTATCCTTCTCTATCGACAATAACATAGGTAGGCACGCCTATCAACCCATAAGCCATGGCCACTGTTTCATCTTCGTCCAAAAGGACCCTAGAGGTTAAGTGATAGTTTTTAATAAAATCATTCACTCTATAAGCAGGCTCTCCGATATTTATAGCCAATAACTCAAAACCATCTTCTGTTAATTGCGCATAGCTATTATTTAAAAGTCTTAATTCCTTAACGCAAAAATGACACCAGGTTGTCCAGAAAAATAAGACTGTAGGACTGCCCCTAAAATCAGAAAGACTAACCCTGTTGTTATCTAAGTCCGTCAGATTAAAATCAAAGGCCAAACTATCCGTTGTCGCTTCTGCAACTGACGGGCGGGTTAGGCAATTCCCCGCTAACCACAAAAACAAGAAAATCAAAGATATTCTCTTTACCATATCAACCTTCCAGCTTTTATCAGAAAATATCCGCCCATTCCTATCAAAATAAAGCCTGCGAGTTTCTTCAGGCGCAAAGACCAGATGTTAGACCTGGATAATAGATTAAAAAAAGTTGCGCTAAAAGTTCCTACTAAGATCAATAAGAATCCCATCCCGTAAGCAAAGACAAACAAGAGACCGGCGCCATAAAGTATATTTTGTTTACTGGCCACATAGACTAATATTGCACCTAAGGCAGGAGTGATACAAGGGCCAATTACCAGTCCTGAAACAAGGCCAAAGATAAAAGCCGAGAGAAAACCGCCGCTCCTGTTGACTTTATTCTGCAGGCGTATTCCGGTAAAGTTTATATTTATGGCCCCTAAAAATGATAATCCGGCGATAATACAGACGCTGCCTATAACCAAGAAAGAGATCGGATGGGCTGAAATCTGCCCGAATAATCTCCCGCTCATGGCAGCAACCAACCCTAAGAAGGAATAAGTAGTCGCCAGGCCCAAGACATAGACCAAACTTAGAGACAAACCTCTAAGGCGCGATGAGCCTGCCTCTACTCCGATAAAACCCAGGGTTACAGGAACAAGCGGATATACGCAGGGTGAAAAACTTACGATAATGCCGCCAAAAAAGGCAACTATAAAATCAATGAAATTACCCTGTAGATTCATTTACCCACTCTAGATATTTTTTATTCCCGGCAACGATGCCAAGGGCGATTATCTCAGGCACTTCATAGCTATGCAGCAATTTTACTTTTTTTATTACTTTTCCCAGGAGCGCCTTTCTGGTCTTGGCTACCAAAAGCACCTCTTTTGCGCTCTCAATTTTACCTTGCCAGGAAAATACTGAATCCACGCCTGGGATAATATTTACACAGGCAGCAAGCCTGTTTTTTACCAGATACCGGGCAATACGATTCGCCTCTTTTTTGCCATGAACGGTTATAAAAATTACGATATACATTTTTTAATTAATTTAGCTACTCTTGAGCCAAGCCTTAAGCACTGTTTAGTAGCCCGGGTATCAGGCGCTCCTATGGATACCGCGCCGTAATGGTCACCCTGGGGATCACCCTGAATAATCATACCATGTATGAGCAGGGCATTCAAGATATCTAAAACGGTGGTCTCATTGCCCCCGCCCACATTAGCAGAAGAGGCAAATGCTGCGCCTATCTTGCCATCAAGCCTACCATGAAACTTTACTGATTCATCTAATAATTTTTTAATCTCTGCGGCCATAGTACCGTAATAAGTAGGCGAACCAATAACTATGGCATCATATTTTAAAAGTTCATCAACCTGCACATCTTTGACGTCCTTTATCAGCGCCTCAATACCCTCTTTCTTAATACCCTCAATAACGGATCCTGCCATCTTTTTGGTATTACCTGTTTGAGAGTAATAAATCACTAATGCCTTTGCCATGGCTACCTCTCCTTTCCTATTTAATCTTTACAGACTTTAATCTTCCGAACTGTGCGCAGGTATCAAATATAATCGTAGGGTCTTGAGTATGTATACATATTCTAAACTCTTTACCTTTGGTAGGATTATCTTGCGGTAGTTGATAAATCTCTAAATTCTCTCCGCACTCTGTTATGGATTCCCTTAAGGTTTCTATTGAGGTGTTATTCTGAATATACAAGATAAATTCTAGGCAATAATTATCTTTAGGCATCAATTTTTAACACCCTTTAAATATCATTTTAGCCATGGCCATCACTGACATTATTCTACCACATCCGGCGCCTTCCTTGCGATAGGAAAAGAATTCATCATTCTGGCACGATGTGCAGATATTAGAATCAAATATATTTGTATCCTTAACTCCCAGGCTTAAGGCTTCCTTCTTGTTTATCTTAACTAAATCTAGATAATAACGGCCGCCTCTTTGTATCAGCGCATGGGGGAATAAATCACCAAACTCTTCGCCTACTTCATAGCAGCATCCTCTTATGGCCGGGCCAAAGCCCAGATATAAGTCTCCGGCCTGAATATTGAATCTCTCTCTCATCGATTGAATGGCCTTGGTGGTAATATTTTCCTGGGTACTGCGCCAGCCGGCATGAACCAGCCCTATACCTTGTCTGTTGGGTTCATATAGAAATATGGATAGGCAATCTGCGGTAAATACGGCTAAAGGTAGATTTTTCTTATCGCTTATAAGGGCATCTGTATCAGCGATAGCGCCCTGGTAAGATAATGCGCCCTGCGCCCTATCTTTTTCTGTCACATATCTGATCTGGCTACTATGGACTTGCCTGCTACATACCAAATCGCGATAATCAATCCCCAGTTCTTTTAAGAAATCTTTGCGATTCTCCAGTGAATCTCTGGTATCACCGTATGATAAAGACATATTCCCCAGGGCGCGCCTGCTAAAAGCGCAAACCAGGCCCTGGCCAGGACAAGGATTGAATAGATAATACTCCTTATTTACAAGCGGAAAATGCCTTTGCATTAATCTCAATGATTTTATTGCGGGACTTCTCACCCTTAATAATCCGGATCTGGTATCTCTTTAGATTAAAATATTCGGCTAGTAAATCTATGAGCTGCTTATTGGCAAGGCCTTGGTGCGCAGGTTTAGTTAAATATACCCTCCAGCCACCATTTTCTTTCTGAACCTTGGTCCTACTTGACTTTGGTATGACGCGGATATTTAGAATCACTTCCGGCAAGCAACGCGATAGGCGTCTAAGATACTATAAATACCTAATGTGCACATAAAAACTAAACTAATGGAGAATAAGACCCCGCCAAAAATAACTTGTCTGGGGAATATAATCCTGCCTGTTAACCACAGCCCGATAAGTACGACGCTGATTATAAAAACAAGCAGATTGGCCGCAGAAAAGAAGATAATGCATAATCCTTTAAAAATCTGGCCATTGTAAAGCTGCCCCAGGCCGTTAAAGATAAAGGAAAAAACTGCTGCCAGGCCAGGGTCTTTTATATTTTGATTCATCAGCGCGCTCTTATTTTACCTCTATTTCTCTGGTATCTTGCATATTGGTAAGTCTATCTGAAAATCTATCCAGTCTCTTCTGGCTATCTTCGTATTTACTCCTGGCATTGGAAAGATGGCCCCCTAGGGTGTCAAAATCATCTTTGAATTTACCTATCTCAATGGATAATGTGCTTAAATTTTTCAAGATTACCTTGGCATTCTCTTCTATCTTCAGCCCCTTAAGGCCCAGGCAGATTATCTGCAGGTACGCATAAAAGGTATTCGGAGAAACAGGGATAACTTTCTTAGAGACAAAATAGGACAGAAGGTCTTCCTTAATAATAATCTCATAATAGACGTTTTCAGCGGGGATATACATAAACGCGAAATCATAGGTGTTTTCCTGCGGCAAAATATATTTAGAAGCAACCTCATCAACTCGCGCCTTTATATCCTGAATGAATTTTCTGCGGTGGGTATTTTTTAATTGTTCATCGGGGGCCTGGAGCATCTTCTGGAAGTTTTCCAGGCTGAACTTGGCATCTATGGGTACCAAACGCTCACCCAGTTTTAACGCTGCATCCACTGCCTCGCCGGATTTAAACCTATACTGCATCTGGTAATAAGCCTTTGGCAGGACCTGCGATAACAGGTTCTCTAACAATGTCTCTCCCATCTGGCCCCTGAATTTCGGCGCGCGCAGGAGTTCCTGGAGGCTGGAGATATCTTTACTAATCTCAACGATCTGCTGATTGGTCTTTTCTAACTTGCCCAATGATGCCTGCACATTGCCAAAGATATTCGTGGCATCGCCAATCCTTTCCCTGACCGCCCTGTTTTCCTCCTGGAGGGATTGATTCATCTGGCTCAATCGCTCATTCAACAAAGAAAATATTTTTAAAAGAATGCCTATAATAATTAAAGAAAAAAGTAAAAAAAGTGACCCCGCCAACCACGCCATTTGTCTTCTCTACCTGTATTAAGTTTTAATTACTTACTTTTTAAAATCTCTGCCTCTATTATATCACTATCCTTTTTCTTCTCAAACTAAATAATCCTTTTTTATTCTCCTTACGCTTCTAAATATATTTGTCTTTACCTCGGGACAGACCTTTTTTAAATCCTTGATAATATTACTTATCTTTGTGCGTTTAGAAGTAACAGAATTCGGGCAGGCGCACCTCTGTTGGGGAAATCCCGCTGACTTCCCGAAGCGCGCGATCATATCTTCTTCCACATAAACCAGGGGCCGGATCAGGGTAATCTTGCCTTTAAATAACTCCTGCCTTGGCGACATCGCCGAAATCTCGCCATGAAAAAATAGATTTAATAAAACCGTCTCTATGGTATCGTCTTTATGATGACCGAGGGCAACCTTATTACAGCCAAAGCGATTGGCAGCCTCAAACAACGCCTTTCTCCTATTCCAGGAACACCAAAAGCAAGAGATATCTTTGCGGCTCTTACCCTGCAGTATGTCTATTTTTTCAATGTGGTAGTTAATCTTATGTTTTTTAAAGTATTCAGTCAAAATCTTAGGATGATGACAGGGGTAACCCAAATCAATATGCACTGCCAGGAGTTCATATTTTATGGGCACAAATTGCCTGCGGTCAGCTAATACCCGCAGCAAAGTCAGGCTGTCTTTTCCGCCTGAGACGGCAACGGCAATCTTATCCCCGTCAGATATCAGGTTATAGTCTATGATCGCCCTGCCCACCCTCTTTGAAATATAAAACTCCTGTCCCTCTAATACCGACATCTATAGCCTTTCTATAAATAAACCGTTGGATTATTCATCACGATTTAATTTTTTGCGATTGCGGTCATTGGATAAAGATCAAGCGGAGAATTTTGTCAAACCAGAATATGGATAAAACTGCGGCTATTGATAAGAATGGGCCGTAAGGTATGGTGTGGTCTTTCTTGACCATAAAGTTTATCCCCCCTACTATCAATCCAAAAAGGGGAGCCAGAAAAAATGTCAGCAACACCATCTTCCAGCCCAGGAATGCCCCAATCATAGCCAGGAGCTTAACATCCCCACCGCCCATAGAAGCAGTCTCTCCCTGAATAGGAGGTTTTTTCAGCATCTTAAAATAGATCAGGTCAAAGGTCAGGCCAGTTAAGTAGATAATCCCTCCCCCGATAACAATACCCAGAAAAGAATTGAACATAGGTGATAGGTGATAGGTGATAGGTGATAGGTTGAATCCTTTCACGGAACTTAATATAAATCCTAAGATCATGCCGCCTATGGATATCTCATCAGGTATAATGCGCTGTTTCATATCCACAAAACTGGCAATAATCAAATTGCAAACCAGGACAATATAGAAAAAGAAATCATAACTCAATCTATAACGGCTAAAAAAGACAACAAACATTACCGCCGTTAATAATTCAATGATTAAATACTTAAATGATATCCTGCCTTTACAGAAACGGCACCGCCCTTTTAGAAGAATATAACTTATGAATGGTATATTGTCATACCAGAAAATCTTTTTTTCGCAGAGAGGGCAATGCGAACCCGGCCAGACTACTGATTTGCCCAGAGGCAGGCGGTAGATGCAAACATTCAAGAAACTACCCACGATAGAGCCGAAAATAAATGCCAGTATCTTTGCTATCATGATTTATTAATCGCCTCGTTTAAGGCCTGCCGCATTGTATCCACAGGTGCCTTCTGAGCTGTCCAAAATTCAAACGCCTCTACCCCCTGATACAGAAGCATACCTTCTCCGCTTGTAGTATTTAGACCTTTTGACTTGGCATCCTTGATTAACTGGGTTTCTCTATTATACACTAGGTCATAAACAAATAAATCTTTATGAAGTAAACTTTTATCTACCACAGAGCCATCGCCCTCCTTCATACCTATAGGTGTGGCATTAACTAATAATTGAGCATCTTTTATTTTATCTGGAATTTGCTCTCTTGAGATAAATTCCAATTTATCCTCCAAATATGAAGATTGTGGAAGTTGCAAAAAATATTTTTTTGCAGCTTCCATAACTTCAACTTTAATATCAGTTATATATATTTTTTCAACTTGCGCTTGCTTCCAACTTAATGCAGCAATAACAGCTCTTCCTGCGCCACCACATCCAATAAGAAGTGCATTTTTATTCTTAGTTTCGAAATCTAAAACATTTCTTAAGGATTCTAAAAAGCCTGCGACATCAGTATTCCAATATTTTAATCCATCGCTATCTCTCTTTACTGTATTTACAGCGCCGGATAATTTAACGTAATACAGATCCCTCAATATTAAATTTTTGTACTCAAAAGGGAAACTTTCCTCTAATATTTCTCTGGCTTTTACCTTATGCGGAATAGTTATATTAAATCCTACTATATCTTTGGCATAAATAGAATTTCCTTCTATATCTTTCGCCAAAAAATCTTTATTCAATAAAAAACCTTCCAAATCTTCGGGTTTTACCTCAAATAATCTATATTCGGCAGATATGCCCAGGACTTTAAATGCGGCGTTGTGCATTGCTGGAGAGAGGCTATGTCTAGCAGGATAACCAATTAGGCCATAGATTACAGGCGGGGTCATTGACTTTCTATTTTATTCAGTGCGTCCAGATAAGCCCTTATTGAGGCCTCAATAATGTCGGTGCTTGAGCCTCTGCCCAGGACTGTCTTTGCCTTCGTAGAAAGTTTAAGATTTACTCCGCCCAAGGCATCTTTTCCTGAGGTAACTGCCTCTAGGCGGTAATCTTGGAGTTTTGCCTTTATGTTACTTATCTTGTCTATGGCCTTAAAGCAGGCGTCTACCGGGCCGTCACCCGTAGAAGAGCCGATAAGGATTTCTTTCTTCTTCTGTAATTTTACCATTGCCTTGGGCGTAATCTGCGTGCCAGAGATAATCTCAAAACTAATCAGTTTCCATAAAGGTTTTACTGTCCGTAACCCATCCTCAACAATGGCAATTAAATCGCTGTCAAAGACATTTTTCTTTTTATCTACCACTTGCTTGAAGCGCACAAAGGCCTCATCCAGTTGCTGTTTGCGCAAATGAAAACCCAATGTCTTTAACCTCTCGCTGAATGCATGCCTTCCGGAATGCTTGCCGAGCACCAGCCCTGCCCCGTAGAAACCAACATCCTGGGGCTTGATGATTTCGTAAGTAGAACGTTTCTTTAAGACCCCGTCCTGATGGATACCGGCCTCGTGCCTAAAGGCATTGCTTCCTACGATGGCCTTATTAGGGGCGATGACAAAACCGGTAAGTTTTGAGACCAGCCGCGAGGTCTTATAAATCTGGTTTTTCCTTATATCTGTGGTCAGGCTGCCAAAGACATCCTTTCTTGTATCTAAAGCCATGATTATCTCTTCTAAGGAGGCGTTACCGGCGCGTTCCCCGATGCCGTTTATGGTGCATTCTACCTGCTCTGCCCCCTTCTTGATTGCCTCTAAAGAATTAGCCACCGCCAGGCCTAAATCATTATGACAATGCACGGATATAACCGCTTTATTTATACTGGCTACATTATCCCTAATTGCCCTAATCAAACTGCCGAATTCCTCTGGTTCAGCATACCCCACGGTATCGGGGATATTTACTGTGGTTGCTCCGGCATCAATCACTGCCTCAATAACCCTAAACAGAAAACCTCTGTCGCTGCGCGAGGCATCTTCAGGCGAGAATTCTATATCCGGGCAATATTTTTTAGCATATTTTGTTGACCAGACTGCCAGCCGCAAAATCTCATCTTCTGCTTTTTTTAACTTGTATTGCATATGAATCCTAGAAGTTGCTAAGAATACATGGATACGCGGCCTCTTAGAAAATTTTATGGCCTGATAAGCCACATCTATATCCTTTTTTATGGCTCGCGCCAGGCCGCAGACAATCGGCCCTTTAATAGAGGCGGCCACGCTCTTTACTGCCTCGAAATCACCTTTTGAGGATATGGGAAAACCCGCCTCAATGATATCCACGCCTAAGCTGGCCAGGGCCTCGGCAATCTCTAACTTTTCTCTCTGATTTAGAGACGCCCCCGGCGCCTGTTCTCCGTCGCGCAGAGTAGTATCGAATATAATAATTTTATCCATCGTTTGTTAAATGTTTAATGTACTATGTTTAATGTTTTAACATTAAACTTTAAACATTAAACTTTAAACTATTTGTTCATCCAGGGCATTGATTTAGCCGTGCCTCTGGCGTTTACGGCTAAATCACACTTTGCTCTGCAAAGTGCATATCCCTTATTTCTTCATCCAGGGCATCATCTGGCGTAACTCCTGCCCCACTTTTTCTATTTGGTGTTCGTCGCCCTCTTTCAACAATCTATTAAAATTAGGCCTGCCTGCCTCATTCTCCTTAATCCATTCCCTGGCAAATTTACCGCTCTGTATCTGTTTTAATATTTTCTTCATTTCTCGACGGGTTCTTTCTGTAATAATTCTCCTGCCCCGAGTTAAATCTCCATAGCAAGCGGTATTAGAGACGCGTCTGCGCATGCCAGAAATGCCTGTCTCCTGAATCAAATCAGTAATCAATTTTAATTCATGCAACACTTCAAAATAAGCAATCTCCGGCTGATAACCTGCCTCTATCAGGGTATCAAACCCTGCTTTTATTAATTCGGTTACCCCGCCGCATAAAACCGCCTGCTCCCCAAAAAGGTCGGTCTCTGTCTCTTCTTTAAAAGTAGTCTCAATGACCCCGGCCTTAGTTGCGCCTAGCGCCTTAGCATAAGCCAAAGCCAATTTTAGGGCCTCTCCTGTAGCGTCTTGAAATACCGCCACCAACGAAGGTACGCCTTTGCCCTCTTCATACATCTTCCTGACCAGAGCGCCTGGGCCTTTAGGCGCAACCATAAATACATCCACTTTTTTAGGTGGTTTTATCTGTTTAAAATGGATATTAAAACCGTGGGAAAAACACAGGGCTTTTCCTTTTTTTAAGACGGGCTTGATAGACTCCTTGTAAACCTTGGCCTGCATATGGTCCTGGGTAAGTATCTGTATAATGTCCGCGCTTTTTGCTGCCTCATCTGCTGAGACAGGGATAAATCCGTCTCTTTTTGCCTGCTCGCAGTTCGGCGTTCCCTCCAGTTCTGAAATAACTACCTTGCATCCTGAATCGCGCAGGCATAAAGACTGCCCTCTTCCCTGGATACCATAACCGATAATGGCAATGGCCTTATCCTTTAATAGATTTAAATCCGCATCATTATCATAGTAAATCTTCACCATCCTATACCTCCTTAAGGTGAGCCCATGGCAATCCTGCCGGTCCTTACCAGTTCTTTAACTCCGAACTTATTCAATGCCTCAAGTAACTCCTTAATCTGCCCCTGCTCACCCACTGCTTCAATAACCGCAGTATCGCCCTTGGCTTTAATCAACTTTGCTGCATATTTATTTAAGATACCTTCTAATCTGTTTTTTTCCTTGGCAGAATAATTAACCTTGGCTAAGATAAGCTCCCTATCCACATGTTCTCTTTTAGTAAAGTCAGTAACCGTGACTATATCTATAAGTTTATTGAGTTGTTTCTTTATCTGCTCCAGTATCTTTTCGTCTTCTGCCTCCACCACCATAGTCATATAAGAAATATCCGGATCCAGCGTTTCAGAAACTGCCAGAGACGCGATGTTATAACCCCGGGCGCTGAACAACCCGGCGATACGCGCCAGCACTCCCGGTTTATTTTCTACTAATACTGATATTGTATGCCTCACTTAAGCCATGCCTCCAATCATCCTGTTTATCGCCTCTCCTGCCGGAACCATAGGATAGACATTCTCTTCGGGCTCAATATGAAAGTCAATAAAGACAACGTTATCTGTAGAAATCGCCTTTTCAATTGCCGGGCGCACCTCTTCATTCCTGGTTACCTTGATACCCACCCCGCCATAACTTTCTGCCAACTTTACAAAATCAGGATTATAAATACAGGTATGGGAGTAACGCTTCTTATAAAATAACTCCTGCCACTGCCTGACCATCCCCAAATAACCATTATTTAATATCGCTACCTTCACATTTATTTTGTTGCAGACACAAGTGGCTAATTCCTGTATATTCATCTGGATTGAGCCATCTCCGGCAATATCAAATACTATTTTCCCCGGAAAACCCACTTTAGCGCCCATTGCCGCCGGAAAACCAAAACCCATAGTCCCCAACCCGCCTGATGAAATAAAAGTACGGGGTGCAGTATATTTATACCACTGCGCTGCCCACATCTGATTCTGGCCGACCTCGGTAGTAATAATCGCCTCACCCTTAGTGGCCTCGTAAATCTGCTCAATCACATATTGCGGTTTAATTTTTCCTTTGTTTTCATAACTTAAAGGGTGCTTTTTCTTCCAGGCCTCCACAGCCTTAAGCCAGTCCGCAGTATCCGGGGCCTGCCCAAGCTCTTCCAACAGTTGTCCTAAGACATTCTTGGCATCGCCTACGATGGGCACATCCACCTTAACATTCTTGCTGATAGAAGCAGGGTCAATATCAATATGGATAATCTTAGCGTGCGGGGCAAAGGTATCAAGTTTTCCGGTAACTCGGTCATCAAAACGGGCACCTACGGCAATAATCAAATCCGAATCCATGATGGCGTGATTGGCATAAGCAGTGCCATGCATCCCCAGCATCCCCAAGGAAAACGGGTGTGTCCCGGGGAATCCGCCTAAACCCATAAGCGTCATAGTTACCGGCGCCTGAATCTTCTCCGCTAATTTTTGCAGTTGTTCATGCGCCCCTGAGGTAATAATCCCTCCGCCGGCGTAGATAATTGGTTTTTTAGAAGAGGTAATTAGTTTTGCGGCTTTTTTAATCTGGCCAGGATGGCCAAAGTAGGTGGGTTTATAACTGCGGATATTTATTTCTTCTGGCCAGATAAATTCTGCCTCTGGCTGCTGGACATCAACAGGAACATCAATTAAAACTGGGCCGGGCCTGCCGGTTGAAGCGATATGAAATGCCTCCCTGACAATCCGGGCTAAATCCTTGACATCTTTAACCAGGTAATTATGTTTGGTTATCGGCCGGGTTATGCCGGTAACATCTGCCTCTTGAAAGGCGTCATTGCCGATTAAGAAAGTCTTGACCTGTCCAGTAATGGCTACAATAGCTACAGAATCCATATAGGCATTGGCAATGCCTGTAGTCAGATTAGTTGCCCCTGGGCCTGAGGTAGCAATACAAACTCCGACTTTACCGGTTGCACGGGCATACCCGTCAGCAGCGTGCGCCGCTGCCTGTTCATGGCGAGTAAGTATAAACTTGATGTCAGAATCATAGAGTTTATCAAATAAGGGTAAAACCGAGCCGCCGGGATAACCAAATATCACCTGCACGCCTTCGCGCTTCAAACACTCAATTAATATTTCTGCACCCGTCATTGAAGAACAGCTCCTTTATCCGCAGAACTAACCATCTTAGAGTAACGCCTCAGATAGCCTGTTTTAATCTTGGGCGCGACTGGTTTCCAAGCCCTAAATCTTTTTTCTATTTCAGGCTTTGTTAATTTAACCTCTAGTTTCCTGTTAGGTATATCTATGGTAATTATATCACCGTCCTTTAATATGGCAATAGGGCCGCCACTGGCTGCCTCAGGAGAGATATGGCCAATACAAGGGCCCTTTGTGCCGCCGGAAAACCTACCATCAGTAATTAAGGCTACGGATTCAGCCAACCCCATACCCACGATGCTGGATGTAGGAGCAAGCATCTCGCGCATACCCGGCCCACCAGCCGGGCCTTCATAGCGGATAACAATAACCTCTCCTTTTTTTATTTTTCTACCTGAGATTGCCTTCATTGCCTCCTCTTCCCGGTTAAACACCCTCGCCCTTCCTTGAAATCTCATCATCTTTGGGCTTACTGCTGACTGTTTCACCACTGCGCCCTCGGGAGCCAGATTACCAAACAAGACCGCGATACCCCCCTGTTTATGATAAGCGCGGCTAAGTGGCCGGATTACTTCCTCATTAGAGATTTCAGCTGTATTGGCAATATCAAATATTCTCCTGCCGCTTAAGGTCATTGTATTATTTAACTTACCCTTCAATCTCTTAAGCACTGCGGGAATACCACCAGCATATTCTAAATCCTCCATAAAATATGAGCCTGCCGGTTCTAAGTTTGTAATATGCGGCGTATTTTTGCTTATCTTATCAAAAGTTTTAAGGTCCAATTTTATTCCTGCCTCATGCGCAATTGCCATCAGATGCAAAACTGTGTTACTGGAACCACCCAAAGCCATATCTACTACAATAGTATTCTCTAAAGATTTTCTGTTAATAATCTTTAAAGGACTGATATTTTTTTTGACCAACTCTACAATGCGCTGTCCGCTGGCCTGGGCGATCCTGCGCTTCTTGGCAGAAACTGCCAAGCTAGTTGCACAACCAGTCAAAGACATCCCCATGGTCTCAGTAATACAGGCCATGGTATTGGCAGTATATAACCCCTGGCATGAACCTACCCCTGGACAGGCCTCCATTTCTAGACAGAGAAGTTCCTCCCTGGAAATTTGGCCTTTTTTTGCCCGGGCCAATGCCTCAAATGTATCATGCACAAAGGCAAGTTTCCTTTGTCGCAAGCGCCCGGAAAGCATGGGCCCGGCAGTAACAATGATTGCCGGAATATTCAGGCGCGCTGCTGCCATGAGCATTCCCGGGGTAATCTTATCGCAATTAGTCAGGCAGACAATGCCGTCTAACTGATGGGCATTGACCACCGTCTCAATACTATCTGCTATCAATTCTCTTAAGGCCAGAGGATAACACATCCCCAGATGCCCCATGGCAATACCATCGCAGACACCCGGCACACCGAAGAAAAAAGGCACGCCGCCGGCATAACAAATCCCGCGCTCAATAAAACGTTCTAAGTCCCGCATCCCGATATGGCCGGGGATTAAATCCGTAAAAGAACTGGCCACGCCGATAAACGGCCTATCCAGATCTTTTCTGCTTAAACCTGTAGCGTGCAGGAGCGCGCGGTGCGGAACACGTTCTAAACCCTTTTTGATTTTATCTGAACGCATTATTTTTCTCCTTCTTTCTTTTTTAATCTGCCCCTTCAGTATCGCGTTCTATTGCTTTTACTTCCTGGTTTTTGCGCCTACGAATAATAACGCGTTTTAAAGTTACAAATTCCTCCACTAACTCTTTATTATTTATAGAATTCAGTTGTTTAAAGAGGAAATCGAACTTCTCCTCAATCTCGCCGCTAATGGCATCTCTTATATCCTGAGTGAGGCCGGTAATCTCTTTCTTAAAAGCCCCTAATGCCTTTTTGCGCGTCTTATAGATAAATTGTTCTTCGGTTTCGCCTTCTTTCTTTTCGCTTGCGCAGTTAACTTTTAACCAATCATAAATCCTGTTTTTCAAGTCCTGGGGAAAATGTTTACTTTCATAAACCATATTCTGGAATTCAGTGGCTAAGTGCACTTCGGCAGTTTCGCACTCCACAAATTTATGAAACGCCTCAGGCGGCAGGGTAGAAGCGCCGTGCTGGACTGCGCCGGACAAGCTAAACTCCTCGCGGGCAATCTTAGAGAGGCTCTTTAAGGTATCAAAATCTAATTTTACCTGGGCTACTGTGCCGTCCGGTAAAACCACGCCGCCGTGGGCAGTGCCTGTCTGGACACTTATCTTACTGATACCTAAACGGCCCTTACGCAGCCTCTTGGAGTATCCTTGCATAAATGCGCGTAATTCCTCGGGTGTCGAGTTCTTTCCGCCTACCTCGCCAATCTCGCCCCCCACGGATACTTCTATACCGCGGGGTTGAATCTGGCGTATAAACTGTGTTAACCTGGCACAGACATCATAATTGAGATACTGCTGTTTCTTTATATCGACTTTCTCCAAATCCACCAGAGTCGATGAGTCAATATCAATATTATAGAACCCTGACTCAATAGCCTCGCTGATTAAATTTTTTAAACCCTCTATTTCCTTATCCGAGTTCTCTTTAAACTTTTTGGCATTGACCTGGAAATGATCACCCTGAATAAAAACCGCACCGGAAAAATTCTCTTTTATTGCCGCAGCCAAGACTGCGCTGGAATATTCTACAGGCGGCTGATCAGTATAGCCAATCTCTGACTTGGCAATTTCAAAAATGAATGCGCCAGAATTGTTTTTCTTGGCCACCCTGAATATTGCCCGCGCCAGATCATAGGTCATGCCTCTTAAATTTATGGCCGGAACGGTAAAACCGCTCAATTTACCCTCACCCCGCGCCTGATAAAGTTGGTTCATGCTAGAAAGGTAAATCCCTTTTTTATAGGCGATATTAAGGATCTTTTTAGCCAAGTCTCTCTTAATGCTTAAATTATCGCTTAAGACTAATTCCCGGAGAATTTTATCAATATCCAAAGGCCTCCTGCCCATAAAAAACAGTCTCCTTTCTATGTTAATATCTTAATCAAACGATAGAAATTATCTACCTTTAATTCCTTCTTGGTTACGGCAAATTCTAAATCCACCACATTAATATCATCTGAGATTACTCCTACTGCCTTGCCATTCTGGCCATTCATTAATAATTCTACAGCCGCTGCGCCTAAGCGCGTGGCCAAGATCCTATCCCTGGCAGTAGGGATGCCACCTCTTTGTATATGGCCTAAAACCACTTCCCGTGTTTCCAATCCCGTCATCTCAGTAATTTTTTTTGCAATATCTTGGGCCTTGGCTATCTGCCCGTCCGGCAAGTGAGCACCCTCAGCTACGATAATAATCCAACTAACCTTGCCGCGAATATTGCCTTCTACTATCTCATCGCACATCCGCGGGAAATCAAATTTTTTCTCGGGCAAAAGAACTTCTTCTGCGCCACCACCCAGAGCAACCTGCAAGGCGATAAAACCATACTCTCTGCCCATTACTTCAATCACAAAAATCCTCTCCATTGAAGTAGAGGTATCTCTTATCTTGTCAATCGCCTCTAAGGCAGTATTTACTGCTGTATCGCAACCTATGGCGGAATCCGTTCCATTTAAATCATTATCGATTGTTCCGGGGATACCAATACAACTTAGATGCCATTTTTTTACCAGTTCTATACCGCCGCGGTATGTCCCATCACCGCCGATTAAAACCAGGCCGTCTATCTTATTCTTTTTTATCGCCTGGACTGCCCGGCGCTGGCCTTCTTCAGTTAAAAATTCATCGCAGCGTGCGGTTTTCAGCATCGTGCCGCCGCGATTGATAATATTAGAAACAGAACGGTGATTAAGTTCTTTCAATTCTTCGTTGATCAGGCCGGCATAACCACGAAATATACCTATCACCTCTATTTTATTATGCACAGCGTAACGCACCACGCTGCGTATAGCAGCATTCATTCCCGGCGCATCGCCGCCTGAAGTTAAAACTCCGATACGCTTCATGTGCCTATCTCCCAACTACAAAGATACTTTTTCTGCTCTTTAGTCAGGACATCTATCTTGATATTCATAGATTCTAATTTCAGCCTGGCAATATCGGCATCAATTTCCTCAGGAACCTTATAAACCTCATTTCTTAATCCCTGGTGGAACTTGACAATATGCTCGACGCTTAAGGCCTGGTTGGCAAACGACATATCCATCACCTGCGCAGGATGGCCTTCTGCTGCCGCCAGATTTATGAGGCGCCCTTCGCCTAATAGGTAAATCCTGCGGCCGCCTTTTTTTAATCTATATTCATCTACAAAATCGCGAATGCGCCTTTTATTCCTGCTTAACTTCTCTAATGCCGGTATATCTATCTCTACATTAAAGTGTCCGGCATTAGCCACAATTGCGCCGTCTTTCATCGAGAGGAAATGTTCCCTGCGGATTACGCTTGCGTCGCCGGTGGTAGTCACAAAGATATCGCCGCATTTTGCCGCATCAGATATGCGCATCACCCCAAAACCATCCATAACCGCTTCTAAACCCCTGAGGGGTGAGACCTCAACCACAATAACCTGCGCACCCATCCCCTTTGCCCGCATGGCCACCCCTTTACCGCAATTATGAACTAATATACCATTTGCTACAAAACTATTAACCTTACTTACTTCTATGTCATAAATTTCTTCTTTTTCTTCTAATTTTCTTACTGACTCTAATGGAATCAATTTATAATCGTTATTAATGATTGCTCTTAATGCATCTAACAGCTTATCATTAAGATTTGAATATTTATAATCTAAAATCCTTTTTGCTACTTCCTTCGAAATTCTTTTTTTACCATTTATATTAATCACTTTTGCATCTTCTCTACTAACCACAACTTTGTACCTCATGTTTATCTTTCTTATAATTTCTTTGAAGTAAGGAATGCTGTCGTATTTATCAATACCTCTTGTATTTTCAAGGCCACTTAACTCTCTTTGTTTTCTTTCCAATGAAAAACCTATTTTTTTCTTAAATATCTTTCTTGATTCTAATCCTTTTATGACCAATTCATAGCCAGATTTTGTAACATAAGAACAATTATCTATATTTGCAACTCGACTCCTTCTTTCTATGATGTGAGAATGTATGCCGTAATTCATTAATAGAATCTGCGTCTGTTCTATCAACTTTTTACTGGAAGAAGATAGTCCAACAACACAGATTCTTTTACCTTTTTTCTTTCTCACCCATCCATCTGTATCAAAAAGACCCCTCAAGAAATTAGAAACTATTTTTTCTTTAGCGGAAAAAATCGGCTCAGGTATAACTTTTTGAAAAGATTTCAGATAACCCAAGTTCAATTTAACTAATAAGTCTCTAAATTTTGTGGAATATATATCTAAATATAAGTTACTCCTGCAATCTCCTATATGAAACTTTAATTTACTTAAAGCATTTTTAAAATGTTCTTTATCTTTAGAGCTACAGGCCAGAGATACTGATCGCTTCTTTGTTACTGTCCCGTCACCAATTAAACAACCCAAAATGTAAAACAAGTCTTCGGATTTAAAACTAAAGCCGTATTTTTTAATTAAATTACTATAATCGTTTTTCCCCCATCCATTTTTATTTTTACATACAACAATATTGTCTCCCGGTATTAAATTTTCTACTTTCTTATATCTAAAGCCATCTTCCGCAAAAACTAAAACTTCGTGTTCCTTAGTTGCTCTAATACTATAACCGTCTTTTGTTTTTACCTTATAGAGCTCTTTTACTCCTTTATGAAATTTATTTACTACCTTACCATAGCCATTAAAACCTACTACCGTATCCCCAATCTCTATATCTTTTATGTCCTTAATGCCGTGGTAAGTAAATATCTTTGTATCTTTAGCAAGACACCAGCCATAACCGCAGACTACAAATTTGGAACCAGCTAATAATTTGTTAGTGGCGCGGATTATTCCATCTACGGTTGATTGTCCGGTGCCATAACGGTTATCAAATAGATGTTTGGTTTGAGCGTCATTTACCGCGATTATAGGATAACGCAACTTTCCCTGCTCTGCCAAGGCCCTTAACCTGATTACGCCTGTAGTTGTCTCCTCGGTTCCACCGATAATATTATGGTGCATAGAAACCTGTCGCTGATGGATAGTGCTAACTAAATCTGCCCCATCATCCATGGTAATACCAGGTTTAAATGCCAATACGGATTTAATATGTTGATAATAAGTTTTAGTATCTTCGCCTTTAATGGCGAAACAGGCAATTCTAAGCTTCTTTACCAAAGATGATGCTACATCATCCTGCGTAGATAAAGGGTTAGATGCACAAAGAGATAGATGCGCGCCGCCTGCCTTTAATACCTCCATTAAAACCCCTGTCTCGGTAGTAACGTGCAGACAGCAGGCTATCTTGATGCCTTTTAAGGGTTTCTCTTTTTTAAAACGCGTGGCAATCAAACCAAGCACAGGCATATTATTACCTGCCCATTCAATGCGTAATGCTCCCTTCTTGGCCAGTTTTATATCTTTGATATCATAACTCATAAAGACTCCTTATTTATAATCTCTTTGCCTGTTTTTTCAACTCCTGGGCCTTGTCTGTTGCCTCCCAGCTAAATTCAGGTTCTGTCCTGCCAAAATGCCCATAGCAGGCAGTCTTTCTGTATATCGGACGCAAAAGGTCCAAAGACTTAATCATCCCCTGGGGCGTCAGCTCGAAGTTCTGCCGGATAAGTTTTACGAATGCGGTTTCAGAAATCTTACCAGTGCCAAAGGTATCTACCATTATCGCTAATGGGTCAGCCCGGCCAATAACATAAGCCATGTGTATCAGGCATTTATCTGCCAGGCCACTAGCCACAATATTCTTGGCAATATATCTGGCCATATAGGCTGCTGAACGGTCTACCTTGGTGGGGTCTTTACCTGAAAAAGCACCCCCGCCTGGCGCCGCAGTTCCGCCATAGGTATCCACCACAATCTTTCTTCCGGTCATACCTGTATCAGACTGCGGGCCGCCAATGACAAACTTACCTGTTTCATTGACATAGTATTTTGTATCTTTAGTAAGGTATTCCTTTAATACTGGCTTGGCAATAATATCGATCAACTCCTGGCGCGCTTTTTTGGTAATCCTTTCTTTTGTGGAATCTAATATATCTTCAGTGTGCTGGCAGGCCAAGACACAGGAATCCACTTTTTTAGGCCGGCCATCATGATATTCTACGCTTACCTGAGATTTACAATCAGGGCCGAGATATTTTAATAGCCCCTCTCTCCTGACCTGGGCTAGGCGTCGGACTAACTTATGGGCAAGCATTATAGGTAAGGGCATAAGTTCCTCAGTCTCACGGCAGGCAAAACCTATCATAAACCCCTGATCGCCAGCGCCACCGGCATTAACACCCTGAGCGATATCAGGAGATTGGCTATGGATAGTATTGATGATAGCGCAGGTATGATAATCAAAACCGTATCTGGGATGAATGTAACCTATTTCTTTTAATAAATTGCGGGTAAGGTTATGCACATCTACATAGCCTGTGGTCGTAATCTCTCCGCCCACAATCAAAAGCCCCATGGTCACATACGTCTCACAGGCCACCCGACCATAAGGGTCCTGCCTTAAGACATCATCCAGCACCGTGTCGGAGATCTGATCGCAGACCTTATCCGGATGGCCTTCTCCTACTGACTCTGAAGTAAAAAGGTATTTATGTGCTGACATAGCGCTTACTCCTTTTTATTGTTGATATATAAATTATTCTCCATTGCCTCATCAATTTGCAAATGCCTCTTGGGCCTCTTTATAAAAGTTGTGGTGGCCGATATCGTACCAACGCCCCTGGAATACATACCCGTAAACCGCAACCTTTCTCCTTAGCCAATCTATGTATAAACCTGTAGCATCATGTTCGTTGGCCCTGGCATCTATATATTCCTTGATCATCCCTAATCTCTCTTTAAAAAAATAATAAAGGCACATTGCTACTAAGGTTGAATCCGGGCTTTTGGGTTTTTCCTTAAAATCAACAATCTTATTGTTTTTATTGAGTTTAATCACGCCGTATTTCTTGGCCATGCCTCTATCATTTATATTATAAACACCGATCGCCGGATTTGGTTTATTCCTCCTGGCAAAAGATAAAAAGCCCTTTAAATCATCGTCAAATAGGTTATCGCCGCCAATAACCAATAAATCATCTTTAATGCCTTTTTTTACTATGGCGAAATGCATATCGCCAATTGCCCCGCGCTTCTGGCCTTCACCCTTAGTCAAATCATCTATTATGGTTATGCGCTTCTTAAGCTTTAGGTTTTTCGCCCATTTTTTAAATCTGGATATAAATTTGCTGTTTGTAATTACGATAATCTCATCTAGCTCGCCCAGGTTTTTCAGTTTATCTATGATATAATCTATTATAGGTTTTTGACCGATCTTAAGCAGCGGCTTAGGATATTTTTTGGTTAAAGGATATAGCCGCGTGGCATAACCCGCCGCTAATATCAATGCCTTCATTTTTATTGTTTTATGTTTAATGTACTATGTTTAATGTTTTTACATTAAACATTAAACTTTAAACATTATACATTTTTGGCTAATTCGTTCTTCAGATAAGTGATTTTATCTACGGGCGTGGGGTCAATCCCATAAAGTATCGCCAGGTAAAATGAGATAAAATCTCCTATATAAATCAGGGAAAAAATTCTACTGAGCAAATCTTCTCCCCGCGACCAAATATCTATTAATTCTACCCCTTCCTTTCTAAGTATATCGGAAGTTATATCCATCCTCTTTACTAGGCGCGGATGCATATGCTTGTCTCTAAATAGTAATATTAGAAAATTCTTAAGTAATTTTTTAGGGTTTTGCCAACCCATGATTTCATTGTGATTCATTTCTGGAAACACATGACTTGAGGCTAGAGCCTTGGCATTTTCATTAAGCTGGCACCTCAGGCGCATTGCCGCTACATCAAAATGCATAGAAGCCGAATAGATAATTGCCAACTTATTAAATAATTTTCTCGCGATAAACTTTGCAATATTGTCCTTCTCTCCTATATGCGGATTAAGCTTACTCTTATTGAGATCCTCTAAGATTTCAAACGCCTGATGGATAGAATAACTTACGTCTTTAATCAAGCCAAGTTTTTCTAATACGCACAGGGGTATAATGCTCAAATATCCTAATGCGCATCTGGGTGGCAGGCCTCCAGGTATCTGGATGAATGTAATATTATCATTCTGCGCATATTCTTTTAATCTACCGTCTGAAGAAACAAGAATCATGGATGCGCCTTTCTCCCTTGCCTGGTTATAGGCACTTATTGTCTCTTCTGTATTACCCGAATAACTTGATATAAATACCAGCGTCGAACTATCTATATACGCGGGTAATTCATATTCCCGGTAGACAATAATAGGCAGCTTGCTTTGAGAATACAGATAAGACTTTACTAAGTCCGCCCCGATAGCTGAACCGCCTAAACCAGCAAATACAATCTTGTTAAAATCTCTCTTCTCAAATAGTATCTCTACCGTCTTAGCTAAATCCTGGGCTGTCCTAAACTGTAAGGAAAAATCCAATAACAAACCCAACATGTTAGAACGGTCAATCCTTTTTATATTTTCTAAACTTAAAGACCCTTTCATCCTAATATCTTCCTTAATTCTAACTGGCTGAACGCCTCTACCTCTTTACCTGTAGACAACTGCAGGGCCTTTTGGGCAATCTCTTGGGCCTTCTTCAGGGTAACCGAACGAATTATGTATTTTACCTCTGGAATAACCTGGGGAGGCATACTAAATTCATCCAAACCTAAGCCTAAAATTATTAATATAAAGGCAGGTTCTCCGGCCATCTCACCGCACATCCCCACCCAAATTCCCGCATGATGCGCTGCCTCGATTATATTTTTAATCATCCTTAAGACAGCCGGATGCAAAGGCTCGTATAGATAGGCTACCTTTTCATTGGCACGGTCCACTGCCAAAGAATACTGAATCAGGTCATTAGTGCCGATGCTAAAGAAATCGGCCTCCTCAGCTAAAAGGTCACAAGTCATTGCTGCTGAAGGCACCTCGATCATCGCCCCTACTTCAATATTATCATTAAAAGGTAAACCTTCCTTCCTTAGCTCCTCCTTGCAATCATCTAATATCTTGTTTGCCTGTCTCAGTTCTTCGACGCCCGAAATCATCGGATACATAAGTTTCAATTTCCCATGTACCGAGGCCCTCAATATCGCCCTCAGTTGCACCTTGAATATATCCGGCCGCGCCAGACAGAACCTCACCGCCCGCCATCCCAGAAAATTTTGCATCTCATGGGGAATTTCAAATTGCGACAAAAATTTATCGCCACCCAGATCCAGAGTGCGAATAATCACCGGGTAAGGCTTCATTTCGCTGGCTACATAGCTATAAGCCTGGTAATGTTCCTCTTCCGAGGGAAGGCCTTTTCTGTTCATATAGAAAAATTCCGTGCGGTAAAGCCCTATGCCTTGCGCACCGTGGAGTTTTACTGAACCAACTTCATCGGGCAACTCTATATTGGCGGTTATCTCAATCTGCTTACCGTCAAGAGTAAGTGTAGGAAGGTCCTTTACAGATAAAAATTTTTCTGCTATCCCTTTTAGCTTGCGCTGTCCCTCTTGATAAAATTGCAGGGTCGCCTCATCGGGATTTATGATTACATCACCCATACTGCCATCGACTATCAAGAGGTCATTTGTCTTGATCTTTAAGGTTATCCCTTCTACGCCAACTACCGCCGGTATCTCCAGGGACTTAGCCATAATTGCCGTATGGGAGGTCTTACCCCCGATATCTGTAACAAAGGCGCAGACATTTTGTTTATGCATTGCCGCCGTATCTGAGGGGGAGAGATCATGCGCTACCAGGACCACTTTCTCTTTTAAATCCTTGAAGTCCATGCGTTTTTTACCCAAAAGATTGCGCAAGATCCTCTTTCCTACGTCATTTATATCTGCGGTGCGCTCTTTTAAATATTCGTCTTCAATCTTAGAAAATACATCAATATATTTCTTCAAGACCTCAAGAAATATATAGGCTACATTCAGGCGTTCTTTTTTAAGGCGCGAGATAACCTCTTCAATAAGCATACGGTCTTCTAAGACTAACAGATGGGCATCAAAAATCTCAGCTTGTTCCTGCCCCATATCAGTAGCGATTCTTTTTTGTAAAGCCACGATTTCTCTGCGGGTCTGGATTAATGCCTCTTCGAATAGCTGTATCTGCACAGGGATATCCCCTTGCGCTATAGGCTCTTTAGGAATAACGAATTCTTCTTTGTCTATCCTATAGGCTGGCCCGATACTTATTCCGGAAGCTGCAGCTATACCTTTAACCTTTATCATATTTTAGGCCTTACTCCTCATTGCTGATAATCTTCTCCAGCTCCGACATAGCCATATGCGCGTCATCGCCTTCGGCTTCAATTACAATCTGGCTGTCTTTCTCTGCGCCCAACATAAGGATACCCATAATAGACTTGCCATTTATTTCTTCTTTGCCGCGCTTTACCGTTATGCGGGCATCAAATTTATTTGCAACCTGGACAAATAATGCCGCTGGGCGGGCATGTAGCCCTTGCTTATTTTTTACTATTAACTGCTTTCTGACAACAACCATTATAAATGAGCGCATAACTTACGGAATAAAATGACGTAAGTTATATGCGCGAATTTAATCCGCCGAAGGCGGATAAGTTCGGACTGATAAGTTATGTCGCTTAGATTATCTTTAATATAAGGCTCCCTGCCGGCAGGCAGGCATAACTTATGTCCTCACTTATATCTCTTCAATAAACCCTAAAATAGCCCTGGCTAATTTTGAAGAATCATGCCTGACCATGCCTTCGCTCATTACGATATCGTCCCCAATCACCCGATAACCCA
>JAHIOW010000043.1 GCA_018895075.1 Candidatus Omnitrophota bacterium
CATTCTTCTAAATTATTCTGCCAGGTCTTTACGGCGATAATAATCGATACGGTCATAGTATTTTAAAATGTGCATGCGATAAAATACTGCCAGGGTATCCCATCCGGTAGTAAAAATTGCTCTTAAGTCAATTCGACCATAATGCCTTTGAGGCTTAAGGACTATAGGCGCTTCGGCAATCTTATATCCTAAATGATGCGCATTCACCAAAACCTCTAAATCAAAGGCAAATTGCTTTACCAAAACCTTGGGTAATACATTTCTTAAGACCTCAGTCTTAAATAACTTCAACCCTGTCTGTGTGTCATGACAAGGCAGGTTGAAAAGGGCCCTGACCAGTAAATAATATACAAAACTGATTATCCTGCGCTGTAGAGGATAATTCACTACGGAATTCGGATGCAACTTAGAGCCAATAACTATATCTGCCTTATCTAAACGCATAATATCAAAGAGCGTTTGAAATTGAAGAGGATGTAAATCCATATCTGCGTCTAAGAAGAGGGTATATTCTCCGGTAATATAATGCAGGGCTTTTTTTATTGCCCTTCCCTTGCCTGTATTCACAGGATTTCTCCTCACAATAAGCTGTGGATACTTCTGCGCCAAGGCAATGGCATTCTTGTATGTATCATCTGTTGAACCGTCATCCATCACGATAAGTTCCCAGTGATAGCCAAAATTATTAAATGCTGCTGCTGTCTCCTCTATACTTGATGCAATATGGCCTGCTTCATTGTAAGCAGGCATAATTATAGAGATTTTTTCTTTTATATCTTTCATTATTGCTCTACGGGGACAGTCCCCTTCTTGTTATTGTTCTACAGGGACAGTCCCCTTCGGGGACAGTCCCTTATGTTCTTTCTTGTAGACTAAAAATAACTGAATGAGAAAAAGTAAGATTGCGTTTAGGCAAAGTATCAATTGGACCTGGACAAGATTTCTATGGAACAATACAATGGCTGAAACCTGCAATAATGTAAATGAGGCTAAATACCTAACAAAACGCAAATCTCTTTTAGATAAGAAATATGAAATCAAAATATATGAAAGCGTAAAGAAACTCATAGATATACTAAATAACCTGGCCAGAAAGATAGACCCATAGGGCACCTTGCCGGTGAGTATCTTTAAGGTCAGCGCAGGAAAGGCGTTATAGCCAAGACAGGCAATAACGCACAAAATAGTAACATAAAAAAGCGATCTGTATAAGGTTGGCGCTGTATCCATATTTTTGGCATTTAACCCGCTGACCCTGGGAAACATTACAATACCTACTGCCCACGGCAGGAATAAGAAAATTTTTCCTACCATCTGGGCGATAGAATAGACACCGGCCTCTTCTCTGGCAAAAAAATACTTAACTAAAATCATATCGGAATTTACCAGCACAATAAAACAAAAGGTGCTTATCGCTACCGGGTAAAGGAAAACAAAAAACTCCTTAAGGTTCACCTCTTCTTTTTCAAACCTCGAGGAAATAAAATTCTTTAAAGGTATGTAAGAAATAACGAGCGCGATTATATTAGCGATTAACAATGCCCCCAGCGCGCCGGCTATATTAAAACCGAATAGAATAAATAAAAAGGCCAAAATCAATTTTATCACTCCCGAGATAACCTGTATAGATGGAAGCCATTTAAATAATTCTAAACCCTGTATCCCGCCAAATAAAACAGGGATTACCCAGGATAAGGCAAGTAATATTGCTAAGATATACCCTGAAGCGACAGAAGTAATTTTCAGTTTATCTATTAGGTAAGAGGAAGCAAAGTAAAAAATAATTAATGTCAAGAGGGCAAAAAGGGTTGTCTTTTTCAAAAGACTGGATAACAAAAACCGTATTTTTTTAGTTTGATTGTGTGCGTTAAATTCAGCTGTATATTTAACCAAGGCTATCTGAATAGTCCCTAATGACATAGAGACTATGAGATATATCGAAAGCATGGAATTAAAGGCTGCGAAATCAGCGGGACTGAAACGGTGGGCAATTAAAAGTTGATATAACAGGTTAAAAATGTTTACCAGGGACATCCCTAAAAAAACAAAGATTACATTTTTACCAAAGGCGTCTATATTTTTTATCATTATTATTTTATCAATTTTAAGAATCGCCTTTTGCCGACTTTAAGCACCCCCTCCTGATTGATGCTGAAGCCTTCTTTATCTATACATTGGCTATTCAACGATACCGCTTTCTGCTGGATAAGGCGGCGGGCTTCGTTTTTGGTGCTCACCAGTCCACCCTCTAAAAGAATTTCAATTATATTATTTCCTCCGCTGCTTAATTTGTAAGCAGCTATATCCTGCGGTAATTCTCTACGGCTGAATACACGCTCAAACTCTAACTCTGCGCAAGCAGCCTGTTTCTTAGAATAGTAGCGCTCAACAATAATCCTGGCTAATCTTGATTTTGCCTCTTTAGGATGCATGCTCTTTATCGGCTCCAGATTCTCAGCGG
>JAHIOW010000044.1 GCA_018895075.1 Candidatus Omnitrophota bacterium
GTCATCGAATAATTTAAGCTATAAGTTATAAGCTATAAGATAAGAAGTGGAAATCAATACATTAACCGCACATGAATTAATTGAGAAGCAAAATAAAGGAGAAATTACTCCACAAGAAATATTCGATTCTTTAAAACAAAGGATAAAGAAAGTAGACCCTAAAATTAAGGCCTATGTCAGGCTATCCGATTCTAATTCTTTAAACTTACAACTTACAGCTTATAGCTTACAGCCTCCTTTAAGAGGTATCCCCGTATCCGTTAAGGATAATATCTCTACCTTAGATTATAATACGGAATGTTGCTCTAAGATTTTAGCAGGATTTAAACCGCCATACGATGCCACGGTGATCCGGAAGTTAAAAGAGGCAGGAGCGACGATATTCGGGGCAAAGACCAATATGGATGAATTCGCCTTTGGTTCATCCACGGAAAATTCCTGTTTTGGCCCGACGCACAATCCCTGGGACTTAGAGAGCGTAGTGGGCGGTTCATCAGGTGGTTCGGCGGCAGCAGTGGCTGGCAATGAGGCGATCTTGGCTTTGGGTTCGGATACAGGCGGTTCTATCCGTCAACCAGCGGCATTCTGCGGCGTAGTCGGGCTTAAGCCCACTTATGGCCGGGTCTCCCGGTATGGTTTAATTGCCTTTGCCTCAAGCCTGGACCAAATCGGCCCGATTACCAAGGATGTCAGGGACTGCGCAATATTAATGAATATTATTGCCGGTTTTGATTCTCTTGATGCGACTTCAGTTAATGTTGAAGTTCCGGATTATACAAAGCCCTTAGGCCAGGATATCAAGGGAATAAAGATCGCCATTCCCAAAGAGTATTTTATCCAAGGGTTGGATGTTGAGGTCAAGGCGGCAATAGAAGAGGCAATAAATAAACTCAAAAGTTTAGGCGCGCATTGTAAAGAAGTATCCTTGCCCCATACCGAATACGCGGTGCCGGCTTACTATATTATTGCTACTGCAGAGGCAAGTTCCAATTTAGCCAGGTTTGACGGCGTGCAGTACGGAT
The DNA here is from genome assembly GCA_018895075.1 of Candidatus Omnitrophota bacterium. Classification (GTDB taxonomy): domain Bacteria; phylum Omnitrophota; class Gorgyraeia; order Gygaellales; family Profunditerraquicolaceae; genus JAHIOW01. Next base: position 1,023 of record JAHIOW010000044.1, read on the forward strand.
ATAGGGCTCAAAACTCCCTGCCTGGCCGGCAGGCAGGAAAACTCAAGACTCAAAACTTAATAGATATGTATAAAAAGACCAGGGGCCAGGGATTTGGCGAGGAGGCCAAGAGGAGGATTATCTTAGGCACATTTGTTTTATCCCATGGTTATTACGATGCCTATTATTTACGCGCCTTAAAAGTGCGCACCCTGATAAAAAAAGATTTTGACCGTATCTTTGCTGATTTTGATTGTGTGCTTACCCCGACATCACCCACGCCGGCGTTTAAGATTGGCGAAAAGATTCAAGACCCCTTAAAGATGTATCTTTCGGATATCTATACAATTTCGGCAAATTTAAGCGGAATTCCGGCCATATCCATACCCTGCGGTTTTACCAAAAAGGGCCTGCCGGTGGGGTTACAAATTTTGGCCAGGCCATTTAATGAAGAGATGTTATTTAAGGTTGCCTATACATACGAGCAGAATACCCCTTGGCATCTTCAGAAAACGAAAATATAATTATTTACTAAGATGTATAAAACAGTAATCGGATTAGAAGTACATGTGCACTTAAAAACTAAGACCAAGGCATTCTGCGGTTGCTCTACGGAATTTGGCAAAGAGCCGAATACGCAGGTCTGTCCGGTATGCCTGGGGCTTCCGGGGTCTCTGCCAGTTTTAAATAAGGTTGCCTTGGATTATGCAGTGAAGGTTGCTATTGCCTTAAGTTGTCAGGTGCAGGAATACACTAAATTCGACCGCAAAAATTATTTTTATCCTGATTTACCCAAGAATTATCAAATCTCCCAATACGACCTGCCTGTAGCCAAAGACGGGTTTTTAGATATAGATTTAGATAAAAAAACCAAGCATATCGGTATTAAAAGGGTGCACCTGGAAGAAGATGCAGGAAAATTAATCCACAAGCAGGATGTAAGCCTCATAGATTTTAACCGCACCGGCATCCCGTTACTTGAGATAGTGAGTGAGCCGGATATAAATTCGCCGCAAGAGGCCTACGAATATCTGACTGCCATAAAGAGCATTATTGAATATCTGGATGTTTCTGATTGCGATATGGAAAAAGGGTCGTTACGCTGCGATGCCAATATTTCCCTAAAGAAACAAAGGGATAAGGAGCTGGGGACAAAGATAGAGTTAAAGAATATGAATTCTTTTAAAGCTGTAAAAGAGGCCTTGGATTTTGAAATAGAACGCCAGACAGAGTTATTGAGCCGCGGGGAAACGGTTATCCAGGAGACAAAATTATGGGATGCGCAAGAATCAAAGACAATTTCTATGCGCACAAAAGAAGGGGCCGAGGACTACCGTTATTTTCCTGAACCGGACCTGCCGCCGTTTATAATAAAACAGGATAAGATCGAGGAAATAAGAAAAACTATTCCTGAGTTGCCGCAGGAGAAAATGCAACGTTTTATGAAAGGATACGGTTTATCAAGATACGATGCCAAGATCCTGGTCTCTTTTAAGAAAGACGCAGATTTTAGCGAGGATTGTATTAAGAAATATCCCGGCGAAGATAAAAAACCTGTAGTGAATTGGTTAATCGGACCGCTTGCTTCATTAACAAGCGCATCTACTGGAATCTCTGATGTAAAAATCCCCGGAGGAATCAACGAATTCATTATATTAGTGAAAGCCACAGAAGACGGCAAGATTTCGAATCTGGTGGCAAAATCTACATTAAGCGAATCAATTAATAGTGGTAAGTTAGCTTCTGAGATAATTCAAGAAAAGAATCTATTTCAGATTTCTGACTCCGGCAGTTTAGACGATATCGCCGGGGAGGCCATAAAAGAAAACCCGAAATCTGTCAGTGATTATAAGGCAGGCAGGATAAGCGCCCTGATGTTTTTAGTCGGACAGGCAATGAAAAAGAGCCAGGGCAAGGCAAACCCTAAGGCCATGCAGGAGATATTAAGACGGAGGTTGAATGATGCGTAAAAAATTTATTATAGCTGTGGTTTTAGGATTAATAGTCTTTGCGGTTTCCTCCCTGGCTTTATCAGAAATAGAAAAAAAGCAGAAAGGGGAACTCTATCGCAAGGTAGAACTTTTTTCAGATGCCATAGTGATTATCCAGACAGAGTATGTTGATGAAACCAAGGCGCAGGATTTGATTTATGGGGCATTAAAAGGAATGCTATCCGCCTTAGACCCGCACAGCCAGTTTATGGATCCGGATACCTATAATGAGTTAAAGGTAGATACAGAAGGAAAATTCGGAGGCCTGGGGATTGAGATCACCATAAAAGACGGCCTCCTGACGGTGGTCACGCCTATAGAGGGGACGCCGGCCTGGAAGGTAGGCGTAAAGTCCGGGGATAGAATTGTGAAGATTGACAATGACTTAACGCGCGATATGGCGCTTACGGATGCGGTAAAGAGATTGAGAGGCAAGCCCGGCGACCCGGTAAATATTACTGTTCTAAGGGAATCGGAGAAAAAGATTCTAGAATTCAGGATAGTGCGCGATATTATTAAAATAAAAGATATAAAAGAAGCCAGCATCCTTGAGGATAGTATTGGTTATATACGCCTGGTTGAATTCAGGGAAAATACGCCCGGGGATTTACAGTCAGCGCTGGAGGGTTTAAAGAAAGAGGGGATGAATGCGCTGATATTAGATTTACGCAACAATCCCGGAGGCCTTCTGGATACGTCGGTAAAAGTCACGGATATGTTTCTGCCTGGCGGTGAGATTATCGTTTCTACTAAAGGCCGCCGCGCCTCGCAAAACTTAAAATTTATTTCTCGTTCTCCGTGGGCTATAGTGGATTTACCTATGGTGGTATTAATTAATGAAGGTTCTGCCTCCGGCAGCGAAATAGTTGCTGCTGCCTTGCAGGACAATAAGCGGGCCATAATATTAGGGACGAAATCTTTTGGCAAGGGCTCGGTACAGACGATTATCCCTTTGAATGACGGTTCGGCAATGAGGCTTACTACCAGTAAATATTTTACGCCTTCAGGTAAGCAGATACACGGAGAAGGCGTTATTCCCGATATCATCGTAGAGGATAGGATGGGATTCGTAGATTTGGGAGAGCAGGTAAGGGAAAAGTCACAGGAGGTATTTCAACAGGTAGAGAACAAGGAAGAGGAGATTAAAGAAAAAGGGAAACAGGACTATAAGTTTGACAATCAAATTATGCGGGCAGTGGATGTTTTAAAGGCGGTTAAGATTTATAAAGAGATTGTAAAATAAGTGAAAAGATACGAAAGATATAAGATAGTAATTTTAGTTTTATCTGCGGTAGTTATTGTTGAGAGCGCATTGCTCATGCAGGTATGGAGGGGGCGGACCAGGAAGGTGCCTGAATTAGCGGTAGCTATAAAAGGTAAGATTGCCATTGTGGTTGATGACTGGGGTTATAATCTGAATAATCTGCATATCTTAGAAGAGATAAAATATCCCCTGAGCCTTTCGGTCTTACCCAACTTGCCTTATTCCCGCCATCTCGCCGAAAAATTAGGCAGGCGGGGATTTGAGATAATACTGCATTTGCCGATGGAGCCTTATGAGAGGGTCAGGCTTGAGGAGGATACTATTATGACTTCTATGGATGAGCCAGCCATAGTAAATATTATTGACAGGGATTTAGCCGGCGCCCCTTATATCTGTGGTGTTTCTAATCATATGGGCTCAAAAGCCACCGGGGATTCAAAGACAGTAAGCATTATATTCAGGGAATTAAAAAAAAGGGGCCTCTATTTCCTGGATAGTTTTGTATCTGCCAAATCTATTTGCGCGGATGTGGCTGGCAAGATGCAACTTTCCTTTGCCAGAAGGGATATATTCTTGGATAATAAAGATAACCCCGTGTATATAAGAAAGCAGATTCAGAAATTAAAGGCCAAGGCCAATATCTACGGACAGGCCATAGGCATCGGCCATAACCGCAAAGCAACCTTAGAGGCCTTAAAAGAAATAATGCCGATTATAGAAAAAGAAGGGTATAAGTTCGTGTTTATATCGGAGTTGGTAAGATAATGTATGTATTGGGCATAGAAACTTCCTGCGATGAAACCGCAGCATCTATAGTGAAAGATGGCGCCAGGATTCTTTCTAATGAAGTCAGCTCCAGTTTAAGTTTTCATAAAAAATATGGCGGGGTTGTGCCAGAGATAGCTTCCCGCCGGCAACTGGAGACTATAACTGGAGTCCTGGAATGCGCTATCAATAAAACCAGAGTTAAGTTATCGGATATAGACCTGGTAAGTGTAACTAACGGCCCAGGGCTTCTGGGTTCTTTATTAGTAGGGATTTCATTTGCCAAGAGCCTAAGCCTTGGCCTAGGGATACCTCTATTAGGTGTTAACCATCTTTACAGCCACATATATGCCAATTTTTTAAATGCAGCGGATGCTGTGCCTTGCCTGCCTTTTGTAGCCTTGATTATCTCCGGAGGGCATACGAGTTTATTTTTTGTAGAGGGGTTTGATAAGATAAAGATTTTAGGCTCAACCCAGGATGATGCCTGCGGTGAGGCATTTGATAAGGTAGCCAAGATTTTAGGATTGGGTTACCCCGGGGGGCCATTGATTGAACGATTAAGCAGAAAAGGCAATCCGCGTAAGATTAGATTCGGTTGCAGCAATACAAAGGAGCCTTTGGATTTTAGTTTTAGCGGGATTAAGACCGCGGTATTGTATGCGGTTAGCGGCAAGGGTTTATCGCTAAATGAAAAGAGAGATATTGCCGCTTCTTTTCAGGAGGCAGTAATCAGCGCCTTGATTAAAAAATCATTATTGGCTTGCAGGGCCAAAGGAATAAAGATATTAGTAGTCGGCGGCGGCGTGGCAGCAAATAATAGGTTACGAGAAAGATTTTACCAGAAGGCCCGGGATAACGGCATCAGGTGTTATTTCCCGGCGCAGGAACTTTGCCTGGATAATGCCGCGATGGTGGCAGGATTAGGGTATCAGTTGTTTAAGAGAGGCCACAGGTCTGATTTAGAGTTAGCTGCGGAATTAAATTAAAAGGAAAAGGAGAGGGATATGTTTATTGAGATGCAGGTTCTCATACGTTTATCTTTGTCTGTAGTTTTAGGCGGCCTTATTGGCTTAGAACGCCAGTTGCACCGCCGCACTGCCGGCTTGCGTACCCACATCGTAGTAACCCTGGGTTCATGCCTTATCATGTTGACATCTGTATATGTTTTTGATATATATAAGGACCAGGTTCCTTTAGACCCTGCGCGCATTGCCGCTGGTGTAATAACCGGTATTGGTTTTTTAGGCGCCGGGGCTATTATCCAAGATAGAGAAAAGGTAAGAGGGCTGACTACTGCCGCCAGCCTCTGGGTGGCTGCAGCTATTGGTTTGGCTGTGGGTTGCGGTTTTTATAGCGGGGCTATTTTTACCACTATCCTGGTGGTGATAGTTCTTTTGGTTCTAAGATATATAGAAGGAATAGTGTTGAATAAAATAAAGGTATAACAGAGGGTTGCTCAAAACTCGGGTTTTTGAAAAATAGCTGGTAAGTGTTCTTTGACAATATCATTAGTACTGTAGAAGATGTTTTAGGAGTCCTCGGATGTATCTGAATTTGTTGTTCTGCTTAGCGTTGACAGCAGCAATA
>JAHIOW010000045.1 GCA_018895075.1 Candidatus Omnitrophota bacterium
AAATATGTTTACTGCCAGCTAAGCCAAGTGTACTTTTAACAAAGACAATACGATTTAGCTTTTGAAGCATCTAAGAAGTCTATAGAGATTAACCCAAAAATGTCATCCGCACACCAGATCTTAGGTACTATATATCTTGAACAAAGCTTATATAGCTTAGCAGAGATAGAATTTAAACAAACTGTGCTGCTTGATGTCGATAATATATTTGCCCGTCAGATGTTGGGGTATAGCTATAAAAAACAAGGTAAACATGACTTAGCTGTAAATGAGTTTATAAAGACAACAAACTTTTGCCTGGAAAAAGGAAAGATCAATAAAGAGCATATAGAATTCAAGGTTAAGATTATCAGGATGCCGGATTTTTGCGACAAAATAAAAGATTATCCTAAAGAGTTGCATTATACCCTTCTGCCTCCTTTGGCCTTAGGACAGATTGTGGCATATCTTAGGGCGAATGCAGTTGAAGTTGATCAAGATGATTTAAACATAAAGATTCATTATGACAATCATTATTCTAGAATGACTGATAAGGGATTAGATACAACCGTGTTCTTTGACGAAAATAGAATATTAAAATATATTTCAGGCGTAGAAGACCAGGGTTTAGAATCAATTATGGAAGATATTGCAAAAAAGTCGGAATTCTATGGGTATAATGTAATTTTGTTATCACTACGTGAGATATATATTAACGCAAGCTGTTTCATGTTTACTTTAAGCTTAGCCAGATTCCTTAAGAAAAAGTATAATCCAATATTGATATTGGGAGGGTCGGGTCAATCGATAGATTTATTAAACAAATATGATTGCAAGGATATAGACTATATAATTTACGGTGAGGGAGAAACCATATTGCTTAGATTGTTATTGGCATTGAGAGACAAGGCGGAGCTATCAAAATTTTTAAATTCCAGAACGAAGACTAATGGTAAATTTATTTCGACAGAATTAACCGATGTCTATCCACCGCTTAAGCCTGATTTTTCAGGTTTACCCATAGATAATTATAGATATTTGGGGTTTAATTCACATTGCAATGATGGATCTTGCGAGATTTTAGAAGAATTTAATAAGTCAGGAACATTGCTTCTTCCTTTTAAATTTATTAAAGGATGCCCTTATGAATGCATATTTTGTACCATGTCTGGTAATAAGTCAATGCATGTCCTGGATCCCGCAACTGTTACCTTGTATTTAAAAGAGCTTCAGGAGGAATACAATCCCACAGGTTTCTTTTTTCTAAGCGACACCATTAATATCTCAAGACAATATGTAAATGAATTATGTGATGAGATAATCAAAAATAAGACAAAGATTCTCTGGAGCGATTGCGCCCGCGCAGATAACTTAGACAGAGATACGCTTTTCAAGATGCGGGAGGCAGGTTGCATACGATTGATTTTCGGTATAGAAACAGCCAGTTCCAGGTTGTTGAAATATATCAGGAAAGGGATCGGCGTAAAAAGACTGGAAGATACGCTGAGATGGTCAGATGAGGCCGGGATCTGGACAGGCGTGGAGATAATATGCGGCCTGCCGCATGAGAAGGATAGCGACGTAGAAGAGACAATCGCATTCTTAAATAAAAATAAAAGATATATAAATACGTTATATATTAACCAATTTGATTTAAGAGATGGCAGTATTTTTTTGCCGCATGCAAAGAATTTAGGAATCGAGAATATTTTTATAATAAATCAATATGCAAACGAGGAATTTTCTAATTTTCATAAATATGGTTATGATGAGATAGGTGGTTTACGCTGGCAGGACAAGAAAAGGCAGATCCTTTCGTCCTACAAAAAAGTCTCTGATAATACTTGCGGAAACACTGACTGTCCTCCATATGAATTGGAGCATCTCCTGTTCTTTCTCTATAATAAATTTAGCGATAAGGGGCTGGTTTGTGATATCTTTGCCAAAGCTGAAGCAGAAAAGAATAATTTACTTGCGTTACTAAATAAGGAAAAGACCCCAATATTAAAATAATAAGGAGTGATTTCATGAACTACAAAGAAAATCTTCTGCAGGCAGGGGTGGTGATTTTGGCCACTGTACAACAAAAGGCAACCAGCTTTTAGCCCAGAATATCGCAAATGTAATCCTTAGGGAAGTATTTAATAGGGAGTAAGATCAGCTTGGAACAGTGGTTATACATCAATTGATTCTATGAAGGAAAACAAGTTTTTACAACCAAAAGTATCCCCCAAACAAAAAATAGCTCTGGTACTATTCGGTTTATTTTTGTTTTTTGTGCTTCTGGAAGCAGGATTGCGCCTGGGTGGATTTATCCTGTTATCTATACAGGAACACCGGAACCTGCAATCCATCAAACAAAAAGGCGCCTACCGTATTCTGTGCTTAGGAGAGTCTACCACCCAAGGCCAGTATCCGCAATTTCTTGAGCAAGTTTTAAATCAGCGTAATATTGGAGTGCGTTTTAGTGTAGTAGATAAAGGCAGGGGAGGCGTT